>JABDJM010000577.1 GCA_013002475.1 Saprospiraceae bacterium
TCCAGGGCCTTTAGATCATTATATGGAATCAGCACATAACCAGGCATATAGGGCCCAAAACCTTTAGTGCTACTAGAATCTGTGGAGGAGCTTATCGCAGCTAGTGTACGACCCCAAAAGTTACCGGTGACAAAAATGATCTTGGCCTCATTCGCAGGAACACCCTTTACCTCATATGCCCATTTTCGTGTCAGCTTGACGGCGGTTTCACCTCCCTCTACTCCGGTATTCATGGGCAAGACTTTGTCATAGCCAAAATACTCGGTGATGAATTTCTCATAGGGACCCAGGATGTCATTATGGAATGCTCTGGAGGTCAAAGTTAGCTGATCCGCCTGCTCTTTTAATGCCCCAACGATTCGTGGATGGCAGTGGCCCTGATTCACAGCAGAGTAGGCCGATAGGAAGTCGTAATAATGCTTACCCTCCACATCCCAGACATGAACTCCCTCACCTCGGTGCAAAACCACGGGTAACGGATGATAATTATGAGCACCGTACTTGTCCTCAAGGTCTATTAATTCCTGAGAGCTCAGGTGAGTGGTAGAAGTTAGCATAGCTGAGATATTTAGTCTGCAAAAATACAGGAAAAATAGATTTAGAATAGGGGTTTACCGTGATTTCCCGTTTCATCTTGCTAAGAATTGTAGGTTGGTCTATTTCCCTTTTTTTATCTTCGCAGCGCAATTTTTTCGTCCTGACCAATTAAAAACAAACGATCATGATCATTGGGGTTCCCAAGGAAATCAAAACTAACGAAGACAGGGTAGCGCTGACTCCAGCAGGGGCTTTTGAGCTGACTCGCCGTGGGCATAAAGTTTATGTTGAAAAAACTGCCGGAGACGGTAGTGGATTCACAGATAAGGAATATAAGGATGCCGGAGCTAAGATCCTTCGCACAGCACCTGAGATCTTCAAAAAGGCGGAGATGATCATGAAGGTGAAAGAGCCTATCAGGCCCGAATATAAGCTGATCAAAGAGGATCAACTGGTCTTCACCTATTTCCATTTTGCGAGCTACCGTCCATTGACCACCGCGATGGTGAAATCTAAATCGGTTTGTCTTGCCTATGAAACAGTGGAACTTCCCGATCGAAGTCTCCCCCTTCTAGTTCCAATGTCTGAGGTTGCTGGAAGGATGGCGATCCAACAGGGAGCCAAGTACCTAGAAAAACCGGTAAAAGGGCGTGGGGTATTATTAGGTGGCGTGCCAGGAGTACCTCCCGGAAAGGTATTGATCCTTGGAGGAGGTATCGTGGGTACCCAAGCTGCAAAAATGGCTGCCGGCCTTGGGGCACAGGTAACTATCCTGGACATTGATCTTCCAAGACTTCGTCACCTTGCGGATATCATGCCTGCTAATGTAAATACCCTTTTCTCCAATGAGTATAACATTAGACGGCTTATTACAGATCACGACCTGATTGTTGGAGCTGTTTTGATTCCCGGTGCTAAAGCACCAAAACTTATTTCCCGCTCTATGCTCAAGGACATGCGACCAGGAACTGTTTTGGTTGATGTTGCTGTGGACCAGGGTGGATGCATAGAAACTTGCAAGCCGACCACACATAGAAAGCCTACTTATATTATTGATGATGTTGTCCACTATTGTGTGGCCAATATGCCTGGGGCAGTTCCAGCAACCTCTACACACGCCCTGACCAACGCAACCTTGCCTTATGCTATATCATTGGCGGATAAGGGTTGGAAAAAAGCATGCGCCGATGATGCGGCACTTCGTAAGGGGTTGAATATCATTAATGGAAAGATTGTGTACAAAGGAGTAGCGGATGCTTTTAAAATGAAGTACACACCATTGGAGGAAGTGTTATCTGAATAGTCAGTCACCAATCTTTTCAAAGACCTTCTCCACTGCATTTTGACCATTGGCTCCTAAGCTCATTGTGTATCCATTCACATAGAGATTTACATGTTGCATCATGACAGCCTCATCCATTTCCTGGGCATGTTCCTTTAGATAGGGAAGAGTTTCTTCCACATGATCCCAGGCATATTCCAGGGACCGTCTGATGACTCGCTCTACTTTCTGTTTTGTTTCATCACCGTAGCGACTATGAATGGCAATGCCTCCAAGCGGAATTGGAAGACCTGTTTGCCCTTCCCAAAATTCTCCAAGATCTACCACCTTATGCAATCCCTTTTCCTGATAGGTAAATCTGTTTTCGTGAATGATAAGTCCAAGGTCAACTTCCTCTTTTAATACGGCATTTTCAATTTTTGAAAAGAGCATTTCCTTTCTGTTGTTAAGTTGCGGATATGCATAAGACAATAAAAAATTAGCGGTTGTCCATTGGCCAGGAATGGCCACAGAAAGATCTGAGTCAACTTCAATTTTTAATGGCTTTTTTGAGATTAATAAAGGACCGCAATTATTTCCAAGCGCAGCGCCGCTATCAAGCAGATCATATTGATCTCTTATATGAGCAAGCGCATGGAAACTTAGCTTTGTAATATCAAATTCTCCTTTCCTGGCAGCCTGATTTAAAGCCTCAACATCATCCAAATGAACCTCAAAGGAAAGTCCTTCAGTATCCACCTTTCCATGCATCATCGCATAGAAAATGAAGGTGTCATTAGGACAGGGAGAATATTCCAGGCTGAGTGTCATGCAATTGAGTACTTTTGACCCTCAAAGAACGGAAGATTGAGACATTTAGAGGTCATATACGAGGATAATCATC
>JABDJM010000336.1 GCA_013002475.1 Saprospiraceae bacterium
GCAGGTGATTTTAATAGGTTTGGGAAAACCTCTTTTACATACAACAACCATCATCCCTAAAAACCGGTTAAGGATTTCTTAAACCTGGCGGAAAGTTACGGCTAGCCGACAGATCTGGAAAAAAATAGGAAAAATAATAGGGGTCAAAGAGTAGGTCCCTGAGACTTTCGGCTGACGTAGATGATCAGCCCAATAAGATTCAATATGACAAAAGTGATGAGAATCATCGTTAACTCTTTATAGTTAATGATAGAACGGTTCACAGGTAACAGTTGGCTACTATGGATATATAATTAACAGAAAATTAAGGTTGTAAGGGATGGTCTTGAATTCGCCACAAAGTCACAAGGAACACAAAGGGTAGGTTCTGATAGGTAAGCCCGAATGAATTACTTAGCGCATAAGCATAGACTAAAAAAAAGCCTTTCCCCTTGGGGAAAGGCTTTACAGGATGCCGTTGGTTTATTTTTTCCTTCCTCCGTCAAGACTATCCTGTAGTTTTTTTAACTGATCCCATTTACCCTTGGCAGCCATATTGGCCTGCCGTGCCCAGGTACTTGGATCATGGCTGGTAAAACGCGCGCCAGCTTTTTCTAAAATAGCTCGCAATTCACCTACCCTTGTTTTCGCCAGTTTTTCATAACTGGTGATCTTGGCTTTTTGTAGTAGTTTTTCAATGGCCGGCCCGACTCCTTCGATCTTTTTCAGGTCATCCCGCCTGGACCTAGAGGCCGTCTTTTTCGCAGGTGCTTTTTTCCTGGCAGCGGGTTTCCGTTTGGAACTTGCCGTAGTTTTAGCGGTACTTGCTTTTTTGGGCTTAGCCTTTGAAGTGCTAGTTCTTTTAGAAGTTGTCGCTTTCTTAGCTCTGCTTGCAGCAGGTTTGGCTGCTGGTTTCCTGGCAGGCGTAGATTTCCCTGCACTTCTTAGATCTTTCTTGAGACCTGAGACCTCCCTTTTTAGTTCGGCTATTTGATCTTTGAGGATTTTTGTCTTTGCCTTATCTTCTACTGGCACTTTCACTTTAACCTCCTTGGGTTTTTTGTCCAGTTTCTTGGTCAGGGAATTCACCTGCCTTTGAAGGCCTTTTATCTCTGACTTTAAACCTCTGGTAATTGACTTATCCTCTACTGGAACCTTAACCTCTTTGATCTTGTTTTTGTAAACGATCTTTTCAACCGGGACCTTTACTTCCTTTTCCTTGTAGACAATTTTTTCAACCTCCACCTCAATTTCCTTGATTACAGGTTTTGCCTGCTCTTTGATCTTCGCCTTGGTTACATTCAACTTCGTTTGAAGAAGGTTATTCTTATTCTCCCAGGTCCCCATTCGCATATTCAAAGTGGAAACCTCTCTGGATTTCGCTTTAAATTCCTTTTCAAGATTTTTGAATTTGCTGATCCAGGTTTCGTCATCCCCAATTGCTTTTTCATATTTGGCCTGCCAGTCATTCATTTGACCGATAGCGATCTTCAGTTTTTTTGTCTTCTCCTCTAAATCTTCTTCCAGGACTTTATTTTTAATCTCCAACTCTGATTTCATCCTGGAAAATTCCTCCTTCAAATCCTGAACCTGACGGCTCTGTTCAGTTTGAGCATTCGTCCACTTGCTTTCCCAGGCAGCAAGTTCCGTGCGCGTTCGGGCTTCAAGCTTTTCATATTTATCCTGCCATTCATTTCCGGAGGATCCAAAATCTCTACTCTTTAATTCCATTTCAATTTTTTTTCTTCGACGTGATTTCTTTAATCCAAGTGTAATTATGCCGTAGGCAATTCAGTGGTTTCATAACGTTTATGGCTCCCAGCTTCCCGGAAACCAAAAAACAGCAAGAAATGGGCAAACCCTGCGATCATTGCTGAAAAGTGTTATTGCTGTTAAACAATAAAATCCCGGCATTTTGGGGTCCGGATATAGTGTCGCAGTAGTAGGTAAGGAAGAAGTATCAGATGGAACCGAAAAGATAGCAAATTCTTTTCGAGAATTCCATGTTATAATATGTTTTTAACTCAAAATCAAGGAGATACGATTAAAAATCAACCCGATTTAGAGGCAAAAAATGGGGATACTCAGGGAAAATAACCGCCAAATAATGGCGTAGGAATACCCAAATGTAATAGCTATTCGGAAAAGGAGTGCATCAATCCTTAATTTTGCACCTTTCTTAGCACAAATCCACCGGATTACATGACCTACGATAATTTTACTGTTAAGGCCCAGGAAGCCATCTTGAA
>JABDJM010000368.1 GCA_013002475.1 Saprospiraceae bacterium
ATGCTATACTAGCTTTGCTTAAATAAAGTTACAAATTCCAGTCAAGCACGTAAAAGAGAAATATATTTAAAGTCTGGAATTGGAAGAGAATATTTAAAAGCATTTTATCTTCGTTCTCGCAAAGACCTATAATTGGCCCCATAGTTCAAGGGATAGAATAGCGGTTTCCTAAACCGTAGATGTGGGTTCGATTCCCGCTGGGGCTACAATTTCAACATGAATATCGAAGAATATCGGGATTATTGTCTTTCAAAAAAAGGGGTGGAGGAAACGACACCCTTTGGTCCGGATACTCTGGTATTCAAGGTCATGGGCAAAATGTTTTCTGCAACCGGTATGGATGAGGAGGAGTTCCGGATCAATGTGAAATGTGACCCCGAAAGGGCTATTGAGCTAAGAGCTTCCCATCCGGATATCATTCCTGGATGGCACATGAATAAAAAGCATTGGAATACGATCTATTGCGAAAGAGGCCTGAGAGATACCCTGATAAGTGATTTAATTGATCATAGCTATGATCTTGTGGTTCAGTCCCTTAAGAAGATGGACCGAAAGGCTCTGGAAGATCTTCCCGAATGACTACAATAGATTACTTCATCATTGGTCAGGGCCTTGCCGGGAGCCTTGTTGCGCTGGAACTTTTAGCGCGGGGCCAAAAGGTAATGGTCATAGATCCGGGCCACCAAAATTCCTCTTCCGACATTGCCGCTGGAATTATCAACCCTATTACCGGGAGACGATTCGTCAAAAGCTGGCGGATTGATGAGGCCCTTCCCTTTGCAAAAAGGCGCTATCAGGAAGTCTCCTCTCTAATTCATTCCAAACCATTTTATCGGGAAAGAAAAATCCTGCGGGTGCTCTTCTCTGCTGGAGAAGAAAATGAATGGTTATCCAGGACAAGTCAGGAAGGCTGGTCAAAATATGTTTCCGAGGAATCTGATCTTGGGGAGTTCAAGGATCACATATTTCCAGGGTTTAGTCAGGGAGGACTGCACGGAGCTCAGGTAGATCTTCCACGATTTATCCGTAGCGTCCGCGATTATTTGAAAGGTAAAGGATTGCTTATCGAAGAGTCCTTTGACCCAAAACAATTGCCTGAGGCCAGAGAACAACTATTTGGAAAGGCATATCGAGGCTTAATCTTTTGTGAAGGAGCAAAGGGTAAAAACAATCCTCTTTGGAGCGGGGTACAGTTTGACCCGGCAAAAGGAGAGATTTTCCATTTGCGGATTCCTGGTCTAAAGACAAAAAGGATCCTAAAGCACAATATGATCCTAGCCCATTTGGAAGATGAAGTTTTTTGGTTTGGTGCGAACTATGAATGGAATGCGGAAAATGATTCCCCGAGTGAGATCGGTTCGAAATTTTTACAAAAGAAGCTGGACCGCATGATCCCCAATTATGAGATAGTAGGGCATCGGGCTGCGACCAGACCTACCATCCGGGATCGGAGACCCGTTTTAGGCCAGCATCAATTGCTAAAAACCTGCTTTATTTTCAATGGGCTTGGAACCAAAGGGGCGTCCCTTGGTCCACTTCTAGCAAAGGAGTTTGTTGACTTCCTATTACTGCGAACACCCCTCTCCCGGGAGATCGATCTGAACAGGTTTTTCCAGGCCATTGTCTAGCCTGGCCAATAGGGTGGAAGCTGGGTGGTACTGTTGTTTAGCACCCTGCAGTCATCGTTTATTACTCTTGGAGGAGCAGGATTGGAAAGTACACTTCGATTGATAAATATGGTGTCCCTGTAGACATCAGATCCTCTGAACCAACCAATGGTTGGAGATTCCGGTTCATCCAGATTGATCATATTACCCCGAATGGTTGCTGTAGGAGGATCGAAAATATCACCGCTTATACTCAACTGATTTTTCAGAACATCGTAAAACTGAAAGGCTTCTTTTGTCAGGGAAGCGTGATCGATCACAGCCATATAGTTTTCAGAAAATCGTCCGCCATCGTCTTCAATGTATGCGATCAATTCAGTTTGCTCGTTGCCGTTTGTGAAATTGTCCTTAAAGATCCGAAGTTGTCTGTTGACCTGATCTTCCTTAACATAACAGGTCTTACAACAATCGAGCGGGGCTGGAAACGGATTTCCGAAAAAATCCCGGCCAATATGATTCTCAGGATAAGTAATGATCTTGTACTCTCCCTGGGTATCCCAGATATAAAAGTTATCCTCCTCTGGATCTTGCCATCGGGCAAAAATCTCGATCCCTACTGATTGTACAAATTGATTCACAGCGGGTTGTTCTTTAAACAACGTTAGGTATTCACTTACAGGAGGAACAGGTACGATCTTTTCTGGTAGAGAGGCAAAACGCTCTCCGTTTTCAAGAGTAATGAATAGGGTATAGCTCTTTCCAACCTCAGCTTTCCAGCCTGTTGGAGTATGAAAGGTTCCTGGTTTTTGCTCTATCAAAAAGACCTGATTTCCATCCTCATCCCGAACCCAACCTGTCAACCCTGTTTCGAGTTTCACCTCATCCACGGCCCTGGACCCGTATTGCGCACTTTTTGAAATCAGAATAGTGTGTGGGCCAGGAGCGGTGCTTATACCACCTTCCACTACCAGGACCCTTTGGGCAATTTCAGGTTGTATATCAAGTGGATCGATACAAGCCTGCATGCCCAATAACCCTAATCCAAATATTAATATTTGTTTCCAGCTCTTCATTAAAAATCAAATTTGTAACTCAGTGAAGGAAATGGAATACCAAGAATTGAAAGCCTGAAAGCTTGCGGAGGGGCTCCGACTATGTCATCGAAGAAAACTGAAAAAGCATTCCTCCTGCCGTACACATTATACATTGACAACACAAAATCCCCATTTAGGATATCATAGGGAGTAAAAAGATTAAACGTTAGGCTTAAATCTAACCTGTGATAATCTGGGACGCGGAACCCATTCCTTTGGTCGTAAAGTCCAATGTTGGTTCCGTTGAAATAGTTAAACTTTGCAGTAGGGTAGGAGGCTGGCCGACCTGTACTGTAGGTGAAAATGGCGGAGGCTTTAACCCGATCGCTAATTTTATAATCACCAACTACTGAAAGGATGTGGGGCTTTTCATAATTACTGCTATACCAATCTCCATTATTGATGGTTTCCTCAGGATAAGATCCAATTACTCTTCGCTGGGAAAGAGCATAGGTATAGGAGATCCAACCTGTCAGGTCGCCCTTCTTTTTTTCCAGGTAAACCTCAATCCCGTAGGCTTCTCCCTCTCCGTTTAAAAGATCCGATTCCAGATTCGGATTCAGTAATAGAGTGGCCCCATCCTTATAATCAAGAATATTTTTTAGGTCCTTATAAAATACTTCCACAGAAGTCTCCAATGAGTTGTCGAACCAATTTCTGAATAGTCCGCCTGAGTATTGGACTACCTCTTGAGGTTTCAGATAACTATCTGATAATTTCCAGGTGTCTGTTGGAGCTATGGTAGTTGTATTTGAAATCAGGTGGATGTATTGAAACATCCTGTTGTAACCCAGCTTAAGAGAAGTGTTTTCATCAAAGGAAAACCGTATGGAGGCCCTCGGTTCAAAGCCTTCATATTGCTCGATCACATCCCCATCGCCAAACTCTGTAAAGGATGATATGTTTTCAGCTGCCCTTGGCAATAATGGAAGGTAATTAGGCACCTTTCCAGGGCCTAAAAAACGGTATTGGTTGTAACGAAGTCCATAGGAAAGACCAAGCCATTTTCCTATCTCCACATTATGCTGAATGTATACCCCTGACTCCTGGGCTTTTTCCTCAGCCACCGAAAAAGGGACGATTGAAGAGTCCGGTCCATCGGGAGTCAGACTTCCTGAATTCAGGGTTAAGAGTTTCGTTTGAGCCCCAAAGGATAGATCCTGTTTTTCTCCGATGAACCATTTAAAACCAAGGTTCAATCCTTGATCTCTTATATCACTATCCAGATTAAAAGCTGAAAATCGACCATCATCCAGGATGGAGAACTTATAGTTGGCGTCGACAGCTGTTAGATCGATCAAAAACTTCTGGCCAAAATTCTTCCTTAGACTAAGGCTATGGTTTTGATTGCTCCAGGCAAAGGATGTGTCACTGGCCAACTGGAACTTATCTGCAGATCTGTAAAAGGAATAACGAACTGATGTATTTTCTGTGATATCAAAATCAAGGATCGCATTTACATCGTAGAAGTTCGCGCTACTGTTTTTGATGTTCGCATCATCTACAGCATTTAGGATGTAGTTGCTGTAGCTTGTCCGACCGGCAACCATGGCGGTAAGCTTCTTTGTGAAAACCGGACCACCCGCCGATACCTTTGCTGAGATCAATCCCAGGGAAGCTTTGCCTTCCCATTTCTCCTGGCTCCCTCTTTTAAATCTTAGATCTACTATGGATGAAGCACGACCACCATAATTGGCTGGAATACCCCCTTTATAAATGGATATGTCCTGAATAAGCTCCGTATTGAAGGCAGAAAAGAATCCGAACAAATGTGAAGGGTTATATAAGGGCGCTCCACCCAAAAGGATCAGGTTTTGATCATAATTAGAACCTCTGACATTGAAACCAGCAGAAGCTTCACCAACTGAACTTACTCCCGGTAATAGAGTGATAGATTTCAATATGTCAACTTCCCCCACGAAGGGTGGTAAAGATTCGATCGTACTGATCGTCATGACTTGTTTGCCTAGCTCAGCACTTTTTACATTTCTGTCTACAGCTTCTGAGCTGACGATTATCTCATCAATTAACTGTGCAGATGAGATCAAATCAAAAACGATTTCTCCGCGACCCCTTACCTGGATCTTTTCCTCGATGGATTCATACCCGAGGTAGGAAATTTCCAGTACGTACACTCCTCTGTTTAAGGAAAATTCGGTAAGGCCATTTATATCGGTGGCAGCACCCATTCCATTTTTTGGAATGTAGATATTGGCACCGATGAGGGGGTCCCCATTTTCCCTGTCCAGAATTTTCATTTTGATATTAAAAGGACCTTGTCCACGATCACCTTTACCGATCGTTCGTTGCCCCTGAACCAAGGAGGCTAAACCCAAACAAAACGCAATAAAAAATAGTCCTTTTTTCATTTCTTCGGATTAAAACGCTTTTGGATCAAGCTTCCATAAAGACCTGTCGAACCCCTCTGGCTGAAGGCCTCTGAATACGAATATTTCCCCGTTGTGAGTATAAGCGCTAATGGTGAAATATGGGTTTACCTCTTGGGGTGTCCTTTTGGGAATCCATTTAAGTCCATCCACCTGAAGACCATATAGCTTTCTGCTTGACCCCATCATTCCAATATAGACTATATCATCAATCTGCTGAACGATCCCATACTCTTTGACCTCATAGGGATACTCGCCGATCACTTCCCAAGTGTCGAGCCCAAGATCATGTCGATAAAAAGTGGAGTCCTTTGCAATGAAATAATTGGAACCGTTATAATTAAAGGAAGGGTAGGAATTTCTCGGAGAGAAAGGAGCTTCAGTTCCTTGAGTCCAGGAATTCCCCGGGATATCATATATGAAAGTTTCCGTGCTGGGCTTACGGTCGGTTGTTTCTCCTCCGTACAAATAGAGCTTATCTGCAGCCTGGATGGCAGCAGCCTGGTAAAGGGCAGCAGGAACATCCGCCAACAATTCAAAAGATTGATTATCGTATTTCCAGAAGGCAGTGGTGTTAAAAAGGACCGGGTCCACGGGCCGGTTACGTTGTATGCTGCCTCCACCAAAGTAAGGCCCGGAGAAAAAGGCACCCTCAACAGCGGTACCAGGAAAGAAAATATTCGTGGTATCCAGCGTGTTTACATCGAGGACTTTAAAAAAGTCCATTAAGGAAAAAGTCGGAATGGCATGCCCCAGTCCATAAACAAACTCTTCTCCGACCTTGAAGTATACTGCTTCGGATTTGCCCAGCTGGTCTTCAAATGGTCTGACCAGATCCCATTTTCCAATGATGTATTCAAAGGGCTCAGAAAAGGTTAATGTTTTTCCTTGAGATACAACCTGGATCTCAATAAGTGTGTTTTGGTTAATTGCTGGAGCAGAGAAATGTAGGAAGCTTTCGAAATTAATTTCACTAGGAGTGATCTCGGTTCCATCCCAGATGATCTTGGTGTCTTCAGTGAAATTATTCCCCTGAATCGTCATACTTGTATTTTCTCTACCGATCAAAGGAGAAAAGCAAACGAGCTGAGGTGAAAGCGTTGAAAACGGGACAGCCTCACCAAACATTTTTTCCCCATTATTAATAAGGTATGCTCTGGAGAAATAATTTTCCTCAATGGAGAGGTTTCCTGTCTCAGCTACAAATCTTCCCGGGCGATCTCTCTCTCCCAAAGAAAGGATTGTAGGATTTGAAAATGATTCCTCTGAGGAAATTTCAAATCCGTGATCCTCAAGGGTTATTTCGACCTGAGAAAGGATTCTACCGGTCAGGATCACTCGCTCTCCTGAGGTGGATACAATTTCCTCAGTTACCACTCCCAGGGTGTCGCCGCCTTCATCTTCACTACAGGAAGTAACCAGGAGAAGAGAAAAGAGGCAAACCAGAAATGAAAGGTGGAAAGAAAGCTTAGTCGACATAAAATTGTTGAGTGACGGCGCCAAAGATAAGAGCAATATGTCAGACTGGCTATGAGGATATTGGTCAAAATCGTCGTTTAAACTGCCTGACTGGCCCCAATTTTCTTAGATTTCTTCTTATTAAAATCTACTAAATCCTCTTTTTTCTAAAGAATCCGGGCTGGGCCAAGTGTTACTGATTCGTTAATTCTCTTTTTATTCACATCATTCCGAGGATTTACCTCATCCAACTAAGTGAAAGCAGCCATATTATGCTGCACTAATACTACATCAAAACCAGTACATTTATTCCATGCAGACGATCACGACTTTGGGTTGGACAGCATTGCTTTTCACACTTACACTTTGTAGCGCCAACAAAAACATTTATAGCTTGAAATTCAACCAAAACGACCCCTTTGAAATAGAATGGAAAAGGGTAGATTCCCTGGATTCCAAGAGACTTCCGAAACAAGCATTGACACTGGTGGAAGAGATCCTTGAAGCCGCCAGGGCGAAGGAGGATGCTGATCAGATTTTGAAAGCCTTCCTGTACCGGGCAAAATACACGCAGGAGCTGAACGAGGAAGGGACCGATAGGGC
>JABDJM010000391.1 GCA_013002475.1 Saprospiraceae bacterium
GCTCACTACCGACCAAGCCTTACTAAATGCTCCAAATGCCAAGGAAGATTTTTTCCGGGTACCAAAGGTCATCAAAGATAAATAGCCTATGCCACCCCTTATTTCAGTCAGGGAGCTTGCGAAACAATACATCATGGGTTCTGAGATTATCCGGGCTCTGGACGGAGTTGATCTCGATATTCATAAAAATGACTTCCTGGCTTTAATGGGGCCTTCCGGTTCTGGGAAATCTACCCTGATGAATCTCCTGGGATGTCTTGACTCGCCAGATGAAGGGACTTATGTCCTCAATAAGCAGGACGTTTCTGAAATGGAGGATGGGGAGCTAGCTGAGATTAGGAATAAGGAGATAGGCTTTGTTTTTCAGACGTTTAATCTTCTTCCCCGAATGACTGCCCTGGATAATGTAGCGCTTCCTTTGGTGTATGCTGGAAAGTCGAAGGTTGAAAGGATTGAAATGGCCATGGACGCACTCCGGGCCGTCGGACTGGAAGACAGGGTTGATCATAAACCGAATGAGCTATCTGGCGGTCAAAGGCAACGAGTTGCCATCGCCAGGGCCATCGTAAATAAGCCCAGTATTATTTTGGCCGATGAGCCTACCGGAAATCTTGATACCAAGACCTCCCATGAGATCATGGAGATCTTTCAACAGATCTTCGATCAGGGAAATACCATCATTATTGTTACCCATGAGGAAGATATTTCTCGACATGCTCATCGTATCGTACGTCTTAGAGATGGTAAGGTTGAGTCCGATGAAAAAAACCCAAATCCTGTCCGTTTCGAAATCGGCCAGCCCGGCTAGCCTATCTGCTTTTTTCTTTACCTTGGCAAAAATGCCACCCTTTGTCGTTTAAGATCTATACAAAAACGGGAGACAAAGGCACCACTGGTTTGTTTGGTGGAGCCCGGGTTTCCAAGCATGCAATTCGTATTGAAGCTTACGGTACTACCGATGAGTTGAATAGCCACACAGGATTGCTAAGAGATCAGGTTGAAAAAGAAGAAATTCGGTCAGCCTTGCTTGCCGTACAGCATGAACTTTTTGTGATAGGCTCAAACCTGGCAAAGGATCCGGACAGCGATCTTACCGTTCCGGCTTTGGAATCCGGCATAGTTACTTCCTTGGAAGAGGCAATGGATAAGATGGACAACGAACTTGCCCCTTTAAAATCATTTATTCTGCCTGGAGGCCATCCGATTGTAAGTCAAGCCCATATTTGCAGAGTGGTTTGCCGGCGGGCTGAACGCCGCGTCGTGGCGCTAGCAGAGACCGAGGTAGTTCCTGAAGAGATCGTCATTTTTCTAAATAGACTGTCCGACTACTTTTTTGTTTTGGCCAGGTACCTAGGCAAAACACTGGAGGTTGAAGAAATCAAATGGCAAGCAAAAAGCCCTGAGTAAACTATGGAAGGATTTGATAGAAAAGCCCATTGGGAAAACATATATGAAACCAGGCCCCTGGACACAGTAAGCTGGTATCAACCAAAACCCGAAACCTCTCTAAGGTATTTCAAAGCTTTGGCCACAAGAAAGGATGCTCGAATACTTGACGTCGGTGGAGGAGACAGCTTCCTGGTTGACCATCTTTTGGATGAAGGATATTCAGATATTACCATTCTCGATATTTCCGAAAAAGGTATTGAAAGAGCTAAGGCTCGATTGGGTGATAGGGCGGAGAAAATAACCTGGATCAATTCGGATATCACAAATTTTGAGCCTGAGGGGCAGTATGACCTTTGGCATGACAGGGCCGCTTTCCATTTTCTCAATAGTGAGGAGGAAATTCAAAAATACCTTGAGATTGCTTCGAAGGCAATCCGGCCTGGCGGAAACCTGGTATTAGGAACCTTTTCAACAGAAGGGCCAACGAAATGCAGTGGAATTGAGATTCGCCAATACTCGCCTGGTAGTATGATCGAATTGTTTGGGAAAAACTTTTTCAATGTGGGTTACCAGACTATTGACCACAAAACACCTAAGGGAGGATTGCAGAATTTTGTCTTTTGTAGTTTTCAGAGATTGCGAGACTGATCCTTTTTTCCCCAATCCTGGTATGGACAATGCCGACATTTGCTTTCACAGCAATAGCCTCTTTTTAGGTGGTAATTCTCAGTGAATACAAATAATCCCTTTTCCAGGTAATAATCCTCACCCTGAATAAGTCCGCCTTGTGCCTTTTTCTTATTGGGCATATTCTTTTTGAAGAGCTGGGATCCTGCTTTTCAACCATTCAAATCCGCCAAATAAAACCGCTGTGTAGACCAGGTTTCCAGCTAGAGTTTTAAGGTCATAGGGGATAGCAGCAGCATAGGTGGCAAAAAGCCCAGAGAGGGATTTACCATACAAAGAAAAAGGTCCCATCCAAACCCCAAAGTTTACGACTAGGAACCACAGCAGGGTAGCAGTGAGGGTAACTCCTAATAAGGATTTTGGAGTCCACTTGCTTAGGGTATTTCTTCCCAGCACGATAATGATCGCGAAGCCAAGATAAACCCAGAGGTTACCCATCCACACGAATCCATCATAGAATTGGCTAAGCAAAATATTGTTCAGTAGTAGGTCACTTATCCAAAGTGCCGCGAAAGGCACCAAAAAAGCGAAGATCGCTTTTCTATAATAGGCAGCTCCAAACAAAGCCATGGCTCCTACCGGAGTAAAATTGGCCGGATGGGGTAGCAATCTGCTCAAGGCAGCAAGCAATATGATAATTCCTATAACAAGTATGCGTGGATTGAAACCTGACTTTTGCATAATCTGGATTTCCTGTAAAGGTAGAGGATTTGAAAGCATCAGCCAAAGATTTTGAGCCTCTCTGACAAAGAACAATTAATGGAAAAAGCCCATCTTTTGGTGTGATTTTAATTGAACCGGCAAAAATTGGTGATATAGATGATCTTATGGATCTGTTCCATAGAGTTAAGATTGGTTTGGGAAAGGCAGGTTTGAACCAGTGGCCTAATTGGTATCCTCGCAGAGAGAGGATCGAAGAGAATATCAACGCTGAGCAGGTTTACCTATATCGAGTTGATGCCGCTCCTGTTGCAACCATTACTTTAAACCAAATTGAGGACCCCGCTTATAGGGAAATCACC
>JABDJM010000415.1 GCA_013002475.1 Saprospiraceae bacterium
ATTCATATGGCAATACAGATCGTTCCTAAATCAGAGCAAGCATACGGAGCCTTTAATGGCGGGGAAATCGTGGAAAATAAACCTATCGGATTCAATAGGGAAGGAGGGAAGCTCAAAGCCTACTCAAATCTATTCTATTGGGCCTTTGCAGAAGCAAGGGTGGACAGTACTATTGGTCTTCACCCACATCAGGGATTTGAGATCATGTCCTTTGTACTTAATGGGGAGATCCGACACTACGATACTGCCGGTAAGAAATGGATATCCCTGGTTACCGGAGATGTGCAGATCATTAGATCCGGGTCTGGCATAAGTCATGCGGAATTTATGGCCGAAGGGGCTCAGATGTTTCAAATTTGGTTTGACCCAGGTTTGCAAACCTCGATTCAAAAATCAGCCTCCTACAATGATTATAAAAAGGAGGAATTTGAAAACGAGACTGTGAATGGGACCGAAGAAACTTTCCTGGTGGGGCCAAAAGGGAAAATACAAATGGATAGCGCAGGTGTTGAAATATCCAGAATGAAATTGCCTGCTGGATCAGCTGTAATTCCGGCAACGGAATCCGAGGTATTGTCAGTCTATGTCCTTCAAGGTTCAATTCAAGTCCAGGGGGAAGAAGTTGTTAAGGATGATTTTATTCTTATTCAAAATGAAAAGACAATGGAGGTGGAAAGTGAGCAAGGAGCGGAACTATTTCTTGTACGAACTCCTGGGAGTCTACCTTACTCAACATACGGAGAGTTGATGCAGCAACAGATGTAAAAAAAAAAGGCCCTCATGAGAGGGCCTTTTAAAGATCATTTTATTTCAAAGGTGATTTTTACGTTTACCCGAAAGGCGGTTACCTTATTCGATTTTATCACCACGGATTGGGTTTGCACGTAAGCTGAACGGATATTCTTTACAGATTTTCCGGCCTTTGAAACGGCACTTTTTGTGGCATCCTCCCAACTTTTGGTAGAGTCAGCCAAGACTTCAATAACTTTTAATATGGCCATTATGTGTTAATTTGAAAGTGAAAAATCAAATCTGTGCAGCCTTCTTTATGGCTGCGAACAACTTGTCTTCATCTCCTGTGCGATACTTCCGGCTGTGATATTGGATCTCTCCATTTTTATCAAAAACGAAAGTTTGTGGCAATCCATTCAGGCCTCCGGGCAGAACTTTTCTGAATTCCTTGTCTTTGTCCCGGTATGTTTCCCAGGGCCAATCAGACTCCCGGGCCATTTCCGAAAACTTTTCAAAGTTCCGATCCCAATCTGTGGAGATTGCCAGGATGTTGAAATCAGCCTCTTCTTCCCAGTACGGCATCTTCTTTTTAATGGCCGCCATTTCAATCCGGCAGGGATAACAAGTCGTTAACCAGAATAACAGGACTGTTGGTTTCCCATTATCTGGAATTATTGTATCGGATGTGCGGACATTTTGTTGCGGGTCCTCAAGAGGAATATCAAATGGAAACTCCTTTCGGATTGAATTTTCAGGTCTTGAGCGATCCTGGATGATCCGGCTTGGAGGACGAAGCGTATCTCTTGACGCCTTGGCATTCTTGGCGATTGGCATTTGTTTTACCTCGACAACCTCGTCCTTTTGAACATTGGAGTTCAATTGGCAGGAACAAAGTCCAAGAATTAATAGAGATAATATTTTTAAAGGCATATGATATGGGTTCAAAGATCATGCAAAAATTAACCATCAGGGTTCAGCCTGCTAATTCTGTCACTGACATCCTTATAATCCGGGTCATGTCTGGCCACCTGCTGGTAATCGGAAAGAGCTAGTTTATTCCTTCCTAGTAGTTCATGTGAATAGCCTCGGTAATAATAGGCCTTCATAAAAATTGGATTTGTTTGCAGGGTGATGTTGAACATCTGGTTTGCCTTGGCAATCGAATCTTGTTCAAGATAGATCAGCCCGAGATTGAAAAACGAATTACTATGTTGTCGATCCTTTCTGGTAATAGTCAAAAAATCATTTTTAGCTTTTTCTAGTTGCTCGCCTAAAAGAAAATAGGTTCCTCTCGCAGAGATGGTCTCTATATTGTCAGAGTTAATGGCTATTGCCGTATTGAAA
>JABDJM010000447.1 GCA_013002475.1 Saprospiraceae bacterium
TGATAAGGTTCAGCAGAGTTAGCAAAAAGCTGATAGTAAATTCGATAGGATTGTCCTTTGGGGAATCCGTTTTGAAGGTTGAAAGCTAAATTATTGAAGCCTGCTTCCAGCGCGAAATCCACAGGAATCAGAACTTCATTAGATTCGGAAATAACAACCAAGCGTAGTTTGGATTTCTTTCCAGCTACCTGGTCTCCTCCTATAAAGAAGAAAATCTGGCCGCCCTCCATTGCCGGATTAGGAAAGACTCCGGCGATGATATTTTGGAGTTCGATGAAATCTTCATTGGTTTGTAGCGTATCAGGATGTAAAAATAAATCCCGTTCAAAATCATTGATTCCCTCAGTAGCCCATTGGCTATCATTACAATCACCCAATGTTCCTATGGACGCACCATTTGAATCAAACAAAAATTGACAATCCCCAATTGGTCGGGTCAAATTTTTACCTGAACTATCGTCATCGCTACATGCAAAAAGTAACAGAAGAAAAAGGAATGGAAGATATCTCATTGCTTAGAGAAGTGCGGCTCCAAACACTCCGGCACTGTCGCCAAGCTTGGGTCGTACGATCGGTGTTTCTAATGAGCCATTGAATACATGCTTCTCCACCTCCCAAACGCCATCGCTATACAACAGGTCGATCTTTCCTAGGCCTCCACCCAACACAATGACATCGGGATCCAGGATATTGATCACATTGGCGAGGCCTTTTCCAAAGAAGTGCAGAAGCCGATGGACTGTTTTGGTAGCTACTTCATCACCTCCATTTTGGTGATGCTCTATGATCTCTTTCAGGGAAAGTGGTGAACCCACCAAATTCTCATAGTACCGTTGAAGAGAAGGACCGCTGATAATAGCTTCTACACAACCCTTTTTACCGCAATAGCAATCACCACCAGACTCATCTAAAAAAGTATGACCCCATTCTCCGGCAATGCCCTGCTTTCCTGAAAGTACTTCTCCGTTGATCACGATGCCACCGCCGACGCCCGTGCCCATGATGACCCCGAAGACCGTTTGAACGCCCTCCATATCCTTAACGGCTCCAAGGTGTGTTTCAGCTAGCGCAAAGCAATTTGCATCATTGGCCATCTTAATAGGAACGCCCAGGGCTACCTGGAGATCTCTCATAAATGGCATCCCATTAAGGCAGGTGGTGTTACAGTTTTTCATCAATTGGGAAGAGGGCTCTAAGGCTCCTGGAGTACCGATCCCTATCTTGCCGGGTTTTATCCCGGCTTCAATGGTAAGGACTTCCACCATCCGAACGATCTGCTGGATAATATGCTCATAGCCTTTATCTGCTTCTGTAGGAATTCTGAGCCTTTTTAAAACTCTGGGATGTTCCCGGTCTTCGAGAATAACCCCCTCTACTTTTGTCCCTCCAAGATCAATTCCCCATAATGGTCCCATGCTATATGCTTTAACGGTTTAAAAGAAATCTGAAGATATCAGATTTGGGGAATTTAAGGGCAAAGATAGTGCCGCCTCAATAGATTAATACTCCTGAGATATCGGATGTATCATCAGCTCGTCAATCACTACATGAGCAGGTGCATTAACTATGTGGATCACTGAATCTGCCACATCACCCGGATTCAAAAATTCAACCTGAGTACCAGCTCCGGTCTGTGCGCCATGAAAGTATGTATCTACTAATCCCGGGTAAATCACACTTACCTTGATGTTATCCTTTCTCACCTCTTTCCGTAAAGAACCCAAAAAGGCATCCTGAGCATACTTGCTAGCACAATACAGAGAGCCATTTGCAATGGTCCTTTTGCTAACATCCGTCGCCACGCCTATGATATGGCCGGCGCCCTGTTTCTTCATTTCAGGTATCGCCAGGTTGCACATATAAAAGGTTGCCCTCGCATTCAGGCTCATGATCTTATCCCACTCTTCCAGTGAAAGCTCTTCTGCTGTTTTAAATATTCCTGCACCGGCATTATTGATGAGAATATCGATCGATCCGGCTTCCTGCAGAAAGCTGTCAAAGGTCTCCTTCATCTGTGCTTTGCTGCTCAGGTCCGCTGGCAAAGGAATGATCTTACCTTGGTAATCCCCGGCAGCTAACTCCTCAAGAGCATCTTTGCTTCGGGCCATGGCTCCGACTGTATGACCCGCCTCGGCCAAGCTGATCGCCAAAGCTTTGCCAATTCCCTTTGAGGCTCCGGTCAATAATACTTTTTTCATACGTCGTAATTTATAGAGACCTCGGAACTTGTGGGCCTGGACTGACAAGTCAGGATATAGCCATCGGCTACCTCCTCATCATCCAGCGCAAGACACTCATCCATGATCACGGTTCCTTTTTCCAGCTTGGCCATGCATGTTGAACACGCACCACTCTGACAACTAAATGGCGGATCAAAAGAGGCATCCATCAATGCATCCAATATGGTTTTCCCTACAGGAATTTTCTCGGTATTAACCTCTCCATCCAGTGTAAAGGTCAACTCTGCATCAACAGGTTCCTGACTTGCCGATTGGATCGAAGGATCTACTGGTTTTTCCATGGAAAATATTTCTTTATGAATTAAGGAGTGTGAAATCTTCTTTCCTTTGAGGGTTTTCTCTACGATGTCCATAAACCCATTTGGTCCACACAGATAATTAACGGCTTTCTCTCCCCGAACAGGGTAGTCTCGCAAAAAGTTTTGGATGATCTGTTTATTGATCCTTCCCGTTCGGCCCTCCCATGCATCCTGCACCGGATGAAGTAAGCTTTTGAGCCCAACTTTATTGGCAACAGACTGAGAAAGGGTGAGCGAAACGATCAACTGATCCTGGTAGTCTTCCTCCAGCTCCTTCAGGGTTTCCCCAAAAATAATATGTTCTTCATCCTTGCTGCAATACAAAAGATGAATTGTGCTCAGGGGTTCTTCCTCTAGCAAAGCATATATCATGGACATGATGGGGACGATGCCGGAGCCTGCAGCAAAAAAATAATAGCATTGGTTTTTTTCTGGATCCGGTTTGACGACAAACTTTCCTCTTGGTGGTCTTACCTGAAGAATATCATCTGCCTCAAGATCATGGGTAAGAAAGGTCGAAACCTTTTCATCCGGAAGGTTTTTGACCGTTACCATTAATCGATTTTGAAAGGGGGCAGAGGAGATGCTAAAGGAATGCTGATACACTTCTTCGTCAATGTTGACCCGGAAGGTCAAATATTGTCCTGGCAGATAGTCAAACTTGTCTTTCAGTTCTTCTGGGACATCGAGGATAATGGTTCGTGTATCTACCGTTTCCTGGCGCAGAGCTTTGACGCTCAGGGAATAAAAATCATTCATTTTTCAAGATCTGGACGGCGAAGGTATTGAAAAAACCGCCGAAAATTTCCTGCAATATATAGGTCTTTTCAATTGCCTTTCAAGTCCGTATCTTCACAAAACTATGGTAGTAAAGGATTTAAAATACTTATTGGCTTTTATTCCCTCCGTTCTGGCGATTTTTGGCATGAGCCGTGGTGGATTTTGGACATTTTCAACCGTAATTTTTGCCTTCGGACTGATTCCCCTTTTGGAAGTGGTCTTACCTTTTTCAGAAAAAAATTTCACGGCAGAGGTTGAAGAGAAAAGATCAAAGGTGGATTATTTTGATTTTCTGTTGTATCTCAACTTGCCGATACTCCTTGTCATTCTGTTCATCTATTTTGCCTTAATGCAATCGGGAACAGCAAGCACCCTGGAAATTGTCGGCAATACTTTCAGCGTAGGTATTATTGTGGGTACCGTGGGAATCAACGTTGCCCACGAACTGGGCCATAGAAATGATTGGTTCAACCAATTTGTATCCAGGGCCCTGCTGACCCCGGCCTTATATCTTCATTTTAATATTGAGCATAACTATGGCCACCATAAATACGTAGCCACTCATGAGGATCCGGCGACCGCGAGGAAGGACGAACCCGTTTATCTTTTCTGGTTTAGAGCCGTTTCTCAAAGCTATATGGGAGCCTGGAAGATAGAAGAAGAGCGACTAAAAAGATTGGAAAAACCCTTTTGGAGCATCCATAATAAGATGATCCGTTTCACGCTGACCCTAATTGGGTATTTGGTCTTTATCGGTCTATACTTTAGCTGGGCGATGGTTCCTTACGCATTGGCTGTTGCCGTTGTTGGATTCCTGCTTCTTGAGACGGTAAATTATGTGGAGCATTATGGGCTGCGAAGAAAAAAATTGCCTTCCGGTAGATATGAAACAGTAAGTCCTAAGCATTCATGGAATTCGGATCATGAAGTTGGCAGGATAATGCTATATGAGCTGAGTCGTCATTCGGATCACCATTACAAAGCCACAAGGAAATATCAAATCCTGCGTCATATGGATGAAAGTCCACAGCTTCCGGGTGGTTACCCCGCAGCAATGTTGCTCAGCTTACTGCCTCCATTATGGTTCAGGGTTATGAATCCAAGAGTGGAAAATATTTCCAAGGCATAAATTTCTCTTAGAGCGTCCAGCATCTCCAGATCAATACTATTCCAAAGGCAAATAGGGCCCCACCTGTTATCCAGCGAACCCAATGCAGGTGGCTGGCTTTTAACTTTTTTCTGATCTGTTTTGCCAAATACACTTTTAGCAGATCTGTGCACATGATGGTCCCTATGATTGCTGAAAAGAAAATGATCTTTTCCTGAGACCCCCAGTTGATTTTTAGCGATAAAGCACTCATCATGCCCAACCAGAAAAAAACTGTAAAAGGGTTTACCGCATTCACAAGTACTCCTTTTGTAAACAAGGATAGATAAGGGTTCTTCTTTTTGACCTCCAGATCCTGATCGTAATTGATCTTAGGGGGCGAACTTAAGAAGGTCCCCACCCCAAAGGACATCAGAATGATCCCCCCTGCCAGTCCCATCCAAAAGATGAAGCCATCTGTTTCTGAAAGTTCTTGGAGGTATTGAAAACTCAGGTACATAAAGATGATGTACAGGATGTCGCTAAACCAAATACCTGCCCCTACCATGGCTCCGGCCCGAAAGCCATATTCTATCCCTGCCTGCACAAGGGCAAAGAAGATGGGGCCGATCAAAAATGTCAGAAAAATTCCCCAGCCGATGCCTTCTACGAGTGCCTGCATGGTTTCAGTTTAGGTCCAGATGGTTGCGACTAATTTTCGTTGATGGATGCGATTTCGGAATTCACAAAGAAAGATCCCCTGCCAGGTTCCCAGATTTAATTTCCCATTGGTGATCGGAATACTCACTGAGCTTCCTACCAGGGAGGCCTTTATATGCGCTGGCATATCATCTGGCCCTTCCATGGTATGTGTCAAAAAGGGAAGGTTCTCGGGAACGATGGTATTAAAAATGGATTCAAAGTCTACCCTGACATCCGGGTCAGCATTTTCATTAATAGTCAGGCCAGCCGATGTATGCTTGATAAAAAGGTGCAGGACTCCCTGGTCTGGAAATTCCGAAATTGCTGATCGGATATGGTCCGTGATCAAATGGTACCCCCTTGAATAGGGTGGTAATTGGATCGCGTACTGTTTAACCATGGGGACTTTTTCCCAAATGTAAGGATAGTCTTATTGGGATTGGAATTTACCTTCTGCGCCCTGGAGTAGAATCGGGAAACTCGGGACAGCGGATATCTCCAAAATAATAAAGCAAGCCTACGCCGAGGAAAACATAGCGGTCATTGTTTTTGCTATTCCCTCTCTGGCGACCTTCCTCACCGATTGGGGGATCCAGGCCTAGCTCGCCAGAGCGGTCCGAAAGGGCTACTGCCAAAGGACCCAGGTCTCCTCGAAGTGCTTCCAGGTTATCAAAATCGGGATAGGTTCCGGAAACATCATCAAAGTAATCCGAAAATAGTTGCCTTGCAGAAAGTTCAACGTTTATGCTCCACCGATAACTCAGGTCCACTTTTAATCCTCCGCCAACTGCAAGCGCCAATTGGGTGGCGTAATACTCCTCTCCTTTAAATTGCCCTTCTGTGCCCAGTGGGCGCAGTTCAACAAGTTCCCCATTGTATTCCGCTTTGGGGTTGAAATTGTAAACGGAAAGACCGGAAAATAAATAGGGAGTAAAGAACTCATCCTTACTTCCATGGACATATGGAAGGAAGTTAAACTCGAATTGAGTGGTAATGTCTCCTACTAAGGTTTGAAAACTTAGATTCCTTTTTTTCTCAAATGTATTTGTGGAGTTTATATCACTGGCTTGGACCTTTCCTCCATTGAGGGAAAACTTCAGACAAAGCCTTTCATTGAAATTATATCGAGCAACCACTCCCAGGCCTGGGCCGGGATCTTTTAGGTCGAAATTGGAATTCAGGTCACCAAAGTAATAGCTGACTCCTGCCCAGCCTCCTAGCTCCCAACCCATTTGGCCGGAAAGCTGAGAGCTCAGCAAAAACAAAGAAATGATAAAGAGATTTTTCAAGTGGCAGACCTTAGGATTTGTTCATGAGGGCGCAAAGTTAATAGATAACGGGCATTTGTGCCTGGAAAGTATTGTATTCTAACATTGCTAGCGGCCGATCATGAATACTGCCGGGCGTTTGTGAAAGCCTTTTGTAGGGGTATTTTTCCATTTACTGATAGGCTGAGACAAGATTTGCTCCTCAGGCAGAGTCAGGTCGATGGCCATGGCCAGGTTCGTTTCCGGTTTCAAGCAGGAGACCGCCGTGGCCAACAATTGCTGATTTCGGTAGGGAGCCTCAATAAATATCTGGGTTTGCCCCGACTGCGCTACGCGCTCCTCCAGAGACTTCAAGGCTTTTTGCAACTCCGGTTTTTTCACGGGTAAATACCCGTGAAACGCAAATGATTGCCCGTTCATGCCACTGGCCATCAGAGCCAGGAGGATGGAGCTTGGTCCCACCAAAGGGATAACCGGAATGCCTTTTTGATGAGCGATCCTAACCAGGCCTTGACCAGGATCGGCGACGCCGGGACTGCCCGCTTCGGAGAGGAGCCCGGCAGGGCGGTTCTCTTCCTGCATTTTTTGAAGGAAGGGCTCAAGACCTTGCTCAGGATCGTGTTTGTCAAACTCAAAAATTTCCAAGGCATCAATCGCCTTGTCTGCAAAACAGGCTTTAATAAACCGCCGGGCAGTTCGAGCTCTTTCAACAATAAAAAAATCTAAAGAATCCAGAATTTCTAAACTTGCCTTTGGTAGTTGGTCCGGTGAGTTTTCCCCTATTGAACAGGGAATTAGATATAAGGCAAAATCGAGCTTCGTAGAATTCATCATCTGACTGTTGAAAAAAAGAACTGGCAGACCTCTTTAAAATTGTATTTTTGCTGTCGCCCCGCAAAATAGTAATAAGACAAACTTACCGGTTAATTCAATATGTCCACACCTGCAACTTATAATATTAAGTTGCCCCAATTTGAGGGCCCTTTTGATCTTCTTCTATTCTTTATAGAAAGGGATGAGTTGGATATTCATGATATTCCGATCTCCACTATAACGGATGATTTCCTGGCTTACATCCGAGCCATGGAAGCTCTAAACATTGACCTTGCCAGCGAATTCATTTTAGTAGCTGCAACGCTTATGCGGATAAAAGCCAAGTTGCTGATCCCGCGCAAGCCGGTTGATGAGGAAGGCAATGAGATCGATCCCAGAGATGAATTGGTTCAAAGGCTTTTGGAATATAAACGCTATAAAGAGGTGCTTGATGACTTTCGAAATTTTGAATCAGACCGGCGACAAAGAATCTATCGCGGAAACACTACTAAAGAATTAAAATCCATCGCATCAAAAGCCCTTGTTGATGTCGAACTGGAATCCCTCACACTGTTTAAACTTATGAAAGCTTTCCAACGGGTTATGACCCGGTTGGAAAATGCTCAGGCCCGGCCTGTTCACCGGGTTTTCAATTATCACCACACGATTCAGGGTCAACAACTCTACCTCCTATCCAAACTGCAGGTTGGCTTCAAAACAAGCTTTGAAGGACTCTTTGATAT
>JABDJM010000449.1 GCA_013002475.1 Saprospiraceae bacterium
CCTCCAGAATGGTCCGCCCAGCAGAACCATAGCCTGGATATTCATGATCCTGTTTTTTCCATTTATCGGCTTGCTTTCCTTTAGTGTATTTGGACAGAGCTATAGAAAGGAAAGGATATTCTCCAAAAAGCAGGAATCAGATGCTGCTTACATGCAAAACTATTTGCTTGATAAAGGGGCTCTAATTCCAAGCCAGTCAATAGTCGATCACGGGACTTTCAAAAGGAATGAACAGATCATCAAACTTCTGTCGCATCATAAACAGGGCTTTCTAACCTCCGGAAACCGCATCACTTTTTTCGAAGAAGGAGATGAGACTTTTAGTGAACAGGAAAAGGCTTTACTGGCAGCCAAAAAAAGCATACACCTTCAGTATTACATTGTAGATCAGGGAAAGGTGTTGGACAGGATGATTGCGATCCTCGAGGAAAAAGTCAGAAATGGTGTGGAGGTCCGCTTCATCATCGATGGACTTGGGAGCCGGAAGCTAGAACCTCGTTTTATAAGAAGTATCAGAAAAAAGGGGATTGAATGTGAGATTTTCCTTCCTGTCAAGATCGGGATCTTCCCCAATAGAATTAATTATCGCAATCATAGAAAAATAATCGTGATCGATGGCAAGGTTGGTTTTACAGGCGGGATCAATATTTCGGATAAGTACCTAAGGGATGAGGAGCTTGGTACCTGGAAAGACTCGCATGTGCGTATTGAAGGTCCGGCTGTTGGATCCTTGCAATTGATCTTCCTGGCAGATTGGCATTTTTTGAGCAGGCAAAATCTGGACCCCAAAAAATATATCGATACACAAAGCCATGCAGATGGCGTACCGGTGCAGGTGATCTCCAGTGGTCCGGACACCCGTTTTAAGCACATTAAAGGAGAGTACTTTGTATTGATCACGAATGCTACTAAATACGTTTATATCGCCACCCCATATTTTTTACCTAGTGAGGCGATCCAAATGGCACTGGTGACTTCAGCCATGGCCGGGGTGGATGTTCGTCTTTACCTTCCTAAAAAGGCGGACTTGAGTTTTGTGACCTATAGTTTAGGAACGTACCTGGAGGAACTACTGATAGCCGGTGTGAAGGTCTTTTTGTTCGAAGCTGGCTTTATTCATAGCAAAATGGTCCTGGTAGATGATGAGGTTTTATCCATTGGAACCGCTAATCTGGATGAACGTAGTCTTGAGCATAACTTTGAGGTGAATGCTGTAGTATATGACCAAAATCTTTCTCTTTCATTAAAAGAACAATTTGAGAGCTACGAAAGACAATCCGTTCAAATAAACCTTGAGGAGTTCCAAAGCAGACCACTGATCACGAAAATCCTGGAAGCCATTGCAAAAATTTTCAGCCCATTACTTTAGTGGCTGATCACTTTTTTCTTGTTCCAGGCAGCTCTACTACGGATGCTGACATTTGTCACTTCCTGAAAAGATTTATCGCATTCTGAAAAGATCCAATTTCCATCAACTTAATGGAGTCCAATTTCAAAACTTCTCATCATGAAAAAGAAGATCTTATTTCCTACCGATTTTTCCGAAGCTTCTCAAAATGCATTTCATTATTGCTTGCGTCTGGCAGCTCAAACGGATTGTGCTGTTGACGTTTTACATGTGGTTGCCCCTGTTGTGGCACCAGGGGATGTCCCTGTTGTGAGTGGAGAAGATACGGTGGTCAAAAAAGTTTTGGGTGAAGAAGCGATGGAGGCTTTTTGCGATAACGGAATGCAAAACACACCCTGGTTGACAACTGAAAAGCAGCCTGAAGTAACTCGGAAGGTTATCGTTGGTGGGGTCAAGGACAGCATCGCAAAAGAAGCAAAGGAAAGAGAATACGCTTTTCTGGTAATGAGCCTGAAAGAGCATCATAACCTCGGCGAGTGGATACTCGGTCCGGTATCTACTTCCATGATGGACAAGATTAGTACTCCTATCCTTTATGTTCCGGAAAAGTATCAGTTTGAATCGATTACCTCGATAGGATATGCTACCGACTTTGACCATTCAGATCCCATGCAGATCTTTCAGTTATATGAAATTTTTGAGCCCTCTAATCCCATGTTGTATTGTGTACATTTCTCGAAAGAGGTGGCAGGCGATTTAGAGGAGAACCAAATGAGATTGGTAGAAAGATTCTTTTCGAATCATCCTCCAGCTTTGCAGATCAAGTATGAGATCCTTGAGGGACAAAATCTTGAACAAAGCCTGGATGAGTTTTCAAAACTACATGGTCTGAACTTGCTGGTTTTTAATCATGAGGAAAGGTCGTTTTTAGACAGGCTGTTTCACAGGAGTCAATCTAAGAGCATGGCCTTGAGAAGCAACATTCCAGTTTTTGTTTTCTCCAATTGACCTAATAACCTGAAAAGACAATTTTGGCCTCAAGAAAGATCTTAAGGGTTTTGAACCGGGACCCGGTCCTGAAGAACATCACTCACCTCCGTCTGGAAATATCAGATAGTGAACGAGATGTTTTTCAGGACCTCGTCCGTTCGATTATAAGTCAACAATTATCGGGAAAGGCCGCGGCCACCATTTATGGTCGTTTTGTTCAACTTTTTTCCAGGAGACAGATCACCCCACGAAAGATCTTAAACCTTTCATCTGAAATAATTCAATCGGTTGGGGTGTCACGACAGAAATCCAGCTATTTGCAAAATATTGCCAGGGAATCCATTGCCAATCGTTGGAATAAGGTGGATTGGAATACCTATTCGGATGAAGAGTTGCTTGATCATTTTGTGAGTATCAAAGGGGTGGGGACCTGGACTGCCCGAATGATCATCATGTTTTCTTTGGATCGGGAAGATATCTTTCCCTCAGGCGATGTTAGTGTCCAAAATGCCATGAAAACGTTATATGAATTGGATAAGGAAGGTAAAGAACTGATCCGCCAAATGGAGTTGATCAGTGAAAACTGGTCACCCTATAAAACCTGGGCGACAAGGTATCTTTGGGCCTGGAAGGATCAGTGAGTTTTCCATACCTTTGGGCGGTCAAAAAGGGAATAAATCCTTTCTCCATCCAACTTTTTTGAAAATAATTTGCTCCTAACCAGCAGGAATAGATGGATCGTATTATTGGGGAATTTTCAGGGAACGAAGAAGGCCCACTGGTGATAATATTCGGTGGGATGCATGGCAACGAACATGCAGGAATCCATGCTGTGGAGTTACTTTTTCAATTGCTGGAAATTGAACCTTATGCTAACCCGAGCTTTTCCTTTAAAGGAAAGGTCATTGGCTTGATTGGCAATCTTCAAGCTGTCAAGCAAAAAGTCCGCTTCATAAAGAAAGATCTCAATCGCTCATTTACTCCGGAAAATTTGGAAAGGGTCCTACAGGCCCCAAGTGATGAACTAGAGGCTGAAGACCTTGAGC
>JABDJM010000462.1 GCA_013002475.1 Saprospiraceae bacterium
GTATCCCCCAATCGGGGGAATACCAATCCAAACTTACTTTGATGTCTGAGTCGTTACGGAACGATGGGCGTGTTTGGGTACCAAAGAACCTGGAGGATGCAAAAGCAATCCGGGAAGGCCGTAAGAAAGGAGTTGATATACCTGAAGAAGATCGAGATTACTATTTGGAAAGAAGATACCCGGCATTCGGTAATCTGGTGCCAAGGGATGTAGCCTCCAGGGCTGCAAAAGTTGAATGTGATAAGGGACATGGGATCGTCCCAACTGGTTTGGGAGTGTATCTGGACTTTGCAGCAGCCATAGAACGTTATGGAAAGGCTAGGGCTTTGTCAAATGGAATTGAAAACCCAGATAAGAACACGATCACCAAATTAGGAGAAGATGTTATCCGGGAGAAATACGGGAACCTCTTTCAGATGTATGAAAAGATAGTAGGGGAGGACCCCTATACAAATCCTATGATGATCTATCCGGCAGTGCATTACACCATGGGAGGGTTATGGGTAGATTATAATTTAGAAACAAATGTTCCCGGACTATTTTGCCTAGGAGAGGCTAACTACTCAGACCACGGCGCCAACCGTCTCGGAGCTTCCGCCCTCATGCAAGGTTTGGCGGATGGGTACTTCGTAATTCCTTATACTATTGGACAGTTCCTTTCTAATGAGATTCGTACTCCAGCCATTTCAGCAGATGAACCTGAATTCCTCCAGACAGAGAGGGATACACAGAATCGTATTGATCGGCTTATGAATGTTAAGGGCAAGCAATCTGTTGAATCCATGCATAGGAAACTTGGCAAGATCATGTGGGAATATTGCGGTATGTCCCGGAGTGAGGAAGGCTTGAAAAAAGCCCGCCAGATGGTTCGCGATTTGCGTGATGAGTTTTGGAGTGATGTTTTTGTCCCGGGATCAAAAGATGACTTCAATCCCGAATTGGAGAAAGCATTCCGGGTTGCAGACTTCCTGGAAATGGGAGAGCTGATGATCCTGGATGCATTAGACAGAGAGGAATCCTGCGGTGGCCACTTCAGAGAAGAGTATCAATCCGGAGAAGGGGAAGCACAAAGGAATGATAAGGACTTCACCTACGTATCCGCCTGGGAGTGGGATGACCATGAGCCAAAATTGCATAAAGAAGATCTGGTATTCGAGAATGTGGAGTTGAAGACGAGGAGTTATAAATAATCAAACGAAAAAAAGCAGCATGGATAATATGAATTTGACCTTAAAGGTTTGGCGACAAAAAAATGGTAAAGAAAAAGGGTCGCTTCAAACTTATCAGGTGGTAGCCAATGAGCATATGTCCTTTTTGGAAATGCTTGATGTGTTGAATGAGTCTCTTATAGGTAAGGGAGAGGAGCCCATTGCCTTTGAGCATGACTGCCGCGAAGGTATCTGCGGAACCTGCAACTTGGTGATCAACGGACGACCTCATGGACCACAGAAAGGAACAACCGTTTGTCAATTGCACATGCGAGCTTATAAGGACGGCGATACCATCGTAATTGAGCCCTGGCGAGCCAAAGCCTTCCCTGTAATCAAAGACCTCGTAGTGGATCGCTCATCGCTTGACCGGATTATCCAAGCGGGTGGCTTTATTAGTGTCAACACCGGGCAAGCACAGGATGGAAATGCCATCCCTGTGGAAAGGGATCAGGCCTCAGCAGCCTTTGATGCCGCTACCTGCATCGGTTGTGGAGCATGCGTGGCTGCTTGTCCCAATGGATCCGCCATGCTATTTACTGCTGCAAAGGTCTCACACCTTTCTCATCTTCCTCAAGGGGAGGTTGAAAACCAGAGACGAGTTCAGAAGATGGTGGCGCAGATGGATGAAGAAGGATTTGGTTTCTGCTCCAATACGGAAGCTTGCGAGGTGGAATGCCCAAAAGAAATATCTATCACTCATATTGCCAGGTTGAACCGGCAGTATGCGGCGTCGATGCTTTCAAGTCAGTAATAAGATCTTACAGATTTTCAACTCTTCCTAGCAACCAATCCTTTTCTGTTAAAGGGTTGGTAACTTCGATCTGTTCCTTCAACTTGTTGACGGCAACCCTATCGTAGGGATTTACCTTTACCAGTTTTTTGGTCATGCGAAAAATGTTTTTGTAATTGCTTTTGTGATATCCGATCACCTTCTTCCTTTGGATATAAGTATTCGTGCTGGAGATTAAAGAATCCAGGGAATCGAAATTCCCTTCTTCATAGAACATTTTGAGCAGCATGGTTTTTCCCGAGAGATTCATGAGGATGTCGTTGTATTCGATTTGAGACAATAGGATCATCGCATGGTCATAATCCCCCCTTTCATAAGCCAGTTTTGAACGGCAATAGTGAATGATATTTTCCCGGATCTTTTTTTCAAGTAACGCTTCCTGATTGTCAAGAAAGTCTTCCGTCCAGGCAAACTCTTTCAGGCGGCATGCGATAGAGACCATATTTTGAAAAGCAAAACGGGAGAGGATACCATTTTCTAAAAGGACTTTCGTTTTTACGCCATTTTGGTACAATTCAAAAGACTCTCTGACGTAAATCTCATCCCCTGTATTCATTCTTCGGATACAAAAGTTGATAGCGATCAGATAGATGTCCCGAAACTCAAAATGCGGGAAAAGATCTCCTGCAGTGAAGATCAAATTTTTTAGACTTTGAAAGCTTTTGTCATCCTGGTTGTCCATGGTGCATTTCAAACCAAAGTAGTAGACCCCTATGGCAGGGGTAAGGATTAACTGGGGGTTGGATTCAAGGTATTCAAGGATATTATCCAGCAATCCGGTGTTCAATTCCGTCTTTGTGACAGTTTGATAAGAGATCATCGTACAGGCTTCCCGAAGCTTCGCGCTTAAATACATGGTGTCCAAAGAATCGGATAAACTTTGGAAATCGAAGCCCTTTCCCCGCCCGTGGGAAGCGGCAAAGCGGATTTCTTCTTGCCTGATCTCATAGTCATTTTGATGATAAATAGTGTTTCTTAATTCGCCTTTATCCTGTTTTTCATGCGCCGCGAAGATGGCTTTTTGGAATACTTTGCCCAATCTTTTTTTCCTCAAAACCTTTGCAAAAACGGTTTTCGCCTTCACCTCATCAGCTTGTAACTCATTGAAAACCAGGAACTCCTCCAGGGATTTGAAGAGAAAATGCATGCTTTGTCTCATTTTGGCATCATTGAAGGCTTTTTCCTCTGGAAACACAAGCTCAAATGCCTTTTCTTTAGTAAGGTTCTCCTGCCTTGATGGGGTCAGATTTTCGATAAAGAATTCAAAGAGAGAAATGACGTCTGGACGCTGATTATGGGCCGGAGATTGCAGCCACTTGCGCAATTCCCGGACCTCTTTTTTGTTCAATGAGGAAAGGATGGCAAAGAGATTGCTTTTTTTCATAGGTCTATTTTATTTCCGCTCAACAAACCTCCGTTTTAACAAAAGTTGTAAAAACCTGTAAATCAAACTAATATGAAGTCGGGGGAACAATTTTCTGAACTACAAGATGCATATTTTGCTCAACAAATGCCTTTTTTTGTCTTTGAAATCCCTTATATGGATATGCATATTTGTAGTGTGCGGTTAAAAAATGAGACCAAACAGACTGACATGAACAATTTGAATCACAGAAAAAGCAGACTAAGGCTCCTAGTGAGAGGGGGTTTTAGTCTGTTTTTCTTTTTACTGTGCTTCGGAATGATGGCTCAGGGCTTCGAAAGATACCTCGGGACCGAGTCTGGTGTGAATGAGG
>JABDJM010000485.1 GCA_013002475.1 Saprospiraceae bacterium
CTATAATGTCCTTGTCTTTAATCAAAACCTTAAAAATAATTCTTCAGCAACCATCATCAATACCAATGTCCTAAGAGATGGGGCTGCTTACGATGCGAATGTTTTAGGAGCCGAGCTTTCTCTAAACAATAAAAAGAACACTTATTCCTTCGGGACTAGTGGTGCATTTAGCTCTAAGATCTATCCAGGATCAAATTATAATGGTCACACCTGGGCGGCTTCCTTTGGAAAGACAGCAGGTAACTTCAACTGGCGTCTAGGGTATGCCGAAGAAAGCGACACTTATGATCCTAATGATCTTGGCTTCCTTTACAATAATAATAGCAGAGAAGTATTTGGTAACCTCAGCCTGGCGCGTTATGAAGACTTTGGCAACTTCAATGAAGGGAGAATTTCCATTTTCTCCAACTACTCGCGTTTGTATGCTCCTGATGCTTTTCAAAGATGGAGAGTGAATGTTCATACTTTTTTACAAACCAAAAAGTTTTTCACCTTCGGCTTTTTTGGAAATGTTTCTCCCCTTCGTTCTTATGACTATTTCGAACCAAGAACGGAAGACTTTAGTCGATATGTAAACTTCCCTGCTTTTGGTAGTGGTGGTTTTTTTGTGAGTACTGATTACCGCAAAAAAGTTGCTACAGACCTTGAGGTATATTTTGGAGGTAATAAGGAATTAGGAGGCCGCTATGTAGGATTCTCTGTCTTTCCAAGATTTCAACTAAACGATAAACTTATTATTCGCCCAAGAATGGGCCTGGACCTTAGCCGGAACGATCCCGGATATGTGACCACTACCGATGAGGATATCATATTTGGATACAGAGCTCAGAATGTTTGGGTAACCTCTCTTAATCTAAGTTACATTTTTGGTCCCCGGATGAGCTTGAATCTCAATGGGAGGCATTATTGGGCAGGCGTTACGTATACGGACTTTTGGAGTCTTGGAGAAGATGGTCTATTTAAGGAAACAGACTACGATGAATTCAATGATATCAACTTCAATGCTTTCAACATAGACACTGTATTCCGATGGCGATTTGCACCAGGGTCGGATATATTCTTTGTATGGAAAAATTCCATTTTTTCCGATGATAAAATACCTGTCCCCAGTTGGGGAGAGAACTATGACATTATTGGCAACTCCCCTACTCGTAACAGCCTTTCTATAAAGGTGATTTATTTCCTTGATTATTTATCACTGACGAAAAGCTCTTAAAGATTATCGCGTGCTTAGCCCGGCTCAATAATTTCTTCAGACACAAAGACACGAAGGGCACAAAGTTTAAGGCAGGTAAAAAGAACACCAAGGGAGGGAGAGATTATTGATTGTTGATTGTTGATTGTTGATTGTTGAGGATTACCAATCAAAACCCATCATCTGATCATTGCACATTGCACATCGCACATCGCTCTCTGCCCCCTAATCCCTTTTCCCTATCTTCGCGCGACATTTGAATTTTTATCATGGCCCAATCATTTTTTGCCCAAGGCAAACTTCTAATTACCGGTGAGTACTTTGTACTGGATGGTTCCACGGCCCTGGCGATCCCAACGAAGAAGGGGCAGCACCTTTCCGTGGAAAAGAATGAATTGGGAGAGCATCAGTGGCAAGGTTTGGATGCCCAAAAAAGGGAGTGGTTTTCTGCCAGCTTTGATCGATCACTTGAAATAAAAAACACCTCTGATCATGCCATCGCTGAAAAGCTTCAAAGCATTTTACGCTTTATAAAATCTTTAGCTCCTGACAAGTTTTTAGAATTTCACTCTTTTACCACCAAACTGGAATTTGAACGCGCCTGGGGTTGGGGAAGCAGCAGTACGATGATCGCTCTTCTTTCGGAATGGGCCGATGTAGATGCCTACACCGTTTTGCTAAATACGATTGGAGGCTCCGGCTATGATCTCGCTTGTGCAAAAGCAAAGGGTCCTATTTTTTATTCGCTGAAACATGAGGGACCCCAGACCCAAAAGGCACCTTTCCCAAAACAATTCCTTGATCAACTATTCCTGGTTTATCTGGGTCAAAAGCAAAGCAGTGAAAGTGAGGTTAATGAGTATCGTAAAAGAGGCTCAGCGGATCCTTCACTAATTAGACAGATAAGCCAAACGACCATGATGACGGCCAAGTCAGGAGACCTGAGCACCTTCGTTGCCTGCCTCCAGGAACTTGAACGCATCACAGGGGACTACCTTGGACGGCAACCTGTTCAGGAAAGACTTTTCTCAGCTCTTCCCGGTGCAGCCAAATCTTTGGGTGCATGGGGCGGCGACTTCGTCTTGCTGGCCACACCCTGGGATGAACAGAAAGTGAAGGATTATTGCAACGATCTGGGCTTCTCAACGGTTTTCCCTTTTAAGGAGGTAGTAAAACTGTAGTATGCCCTGGAAATGGTACGATAGCCATATCATGCGCATCGAAGATGCGGGTCCCAACATAAAATGTTTTTGGTTGGAGGTGCACGATGTAGAAAATTTTGATTTTCTGCCTGGCCAATTTGTCACCATGGACCTCCCTATCCATGAAAAGAGATTGAAACGCTGGCGAAGCTATTCGATTGCCAATGGGCCCCTGGGGGGAAATGTGCTTGAATTTTGCATTGTCAAGCTCGATAAAGGCGCTGCTTCTACCTATCTATTCGAAGAGGCCCGCGTTGGAACAGCAGTCCGATTCAAAGGCCCCGATGGAGGATTTGTCCTCCCGGACCCTATCGATCATGATATGATCATGGTATGTACCGGGACCGGAGTAGCTCCGTTTCGATCTATGCTCCAAGCTATCCAGCATGGAAATATCCCCCATAAAAACCTCCACCTAATCTTTGGCACCCGAAATGAAGAGGGCATTCTCTATCGCAAGGAATTTGAGCAATTAGCCCTGGAGTGGCCTGCATTTGAATATAGTCTGGCCCTGAGCCGGGAGCCCGAATGGGCGGGCACAAAAGGGCATGTCCACCAGATCTATGAAGGAGCTTATTCGGAGGTAAAACCCGACCGGCACTTCTATCTCTGTGGCTGGAGCCAGATGATCGATGAGGCAGTTGCCAAGATCATGCTAGGTATGGGCTACGACAAATCGCAGATCCATTACGAGCTTTACGGCTAAGTCTGAACCATCACAAGCCGGAAAGCGTTACTTTTGTAAGCTAAAATTGTCAACATGGAAAATACACAGACTAAGAACCCTGTGATGCTATATACCGAGCAAACTCCCAACCCGGAGAGTTTGAAATTTGTAACTAACCGTATGCTATATAGAGGCACGGCTGACTTCCGGGATGAAGATCTAGCCAAAGAATGGTCTCCTATGGCCACTGCTTTGTTTGAATTGCCCTATGTAAAAGGGGTCTACATTTCCAACAATTTTGTAACCATTACCAAAGAATTCAACTTCGCCTGGGAGGACATCATGCTAAAGCTGAAATCCTTCATCAAGGATTATGTTGAAGAAGGAAAAGGTCTCCTAAATGATGGCTTTGCAGAAGCAATGGAAAAGATCGAGGCTGAAAGAGGGGCTTCTTACTCCTATTCAGAAGAGGATGCCGAGATCGTCAAAAAGGTCAAGGATCTGATCGAGACCTATGTCAAGCCTGCTGTGGAAATGGATGGCGGAAACATCGAGTTTAAATCCTTTGATAAAGGACAGGTCACTGTAATTATGCAAGGTTCTTGCTCCGGCTGTCCTAGCTCAACCGTTACACTGAAGTCTGGAATCGAAGGGATGCTTAAACGGATGATCCCAGAAGTTACAGAGGTGGTTGCGGAAGCAGGTTAGAGAGATTGTTGATTGTTGATTGTTGATTGTTGATTGTTGAAGAAAATGAGCAATCTTTCCAATCTCGCCAATCAACAATTTTTATCCGTTCCTATCCATTCTACCGCAACTCCCTATCCCCCTAAAGGGGGAATCCACCCGCAAAAGAATATTCTATCCATGACCTATTTGGGATGGATAAGTGAAGCGCTGACTTCCCCTTCAGGGGATCTAGGGGTGAGCGTAGGGAATAAGAATTATTGCCAATCTCTCCAACTTGCCTGCCGGGAGTTTGGAAAGATTGTTAATTAGCAATTAACAATTGCTCCAATCAGCAATCTTTACTTATTCCTATCCATCCTTCCAACTACAAAATCTTTTTCTCTGTAGTTAATTGCAGACAAACCTCTGTCGGGTTTTTCTCCATTTAAGGCTTTTTTGACTACTTCAAATACCTCATCTGAGG
>JABDJM010000502.1 GCA_013002475.1 Saprospiraceae bacterium
TCCCATCCTTTTTCGGCATCCTCAAGGCCATAGCCTGCAAATACGACCTTCGCTCCAAGATCCATTGCTTCGCCTGTCATAACGATCATATCCTCCCCATGACGCATCACCTGCTCTCCCCAAGTAACGGTCCCTGCGCTTGGAGGAGTAGATTTGTCAAAAGGAATAGTTTGCATGTAATCCTCATGGCCTTCAAATGCCTGGACTCCATAACTTCTCAATTGCTCAGCTATGTAACGGGCAGCAATATCATTGCCTGGTTCACCGGTCCTCCGGCCTTGTAATTCATCCGAAGCAATAAACCTGAGTTGACCTTCTACAAGGTCCTTGGTAATGATATCTTCTGGTGCCTGCGCTGAGAGACAAACCCCAAAGAGCAGTATTAAAAAAGTGGTTATGATCTTCATGAAAAAAAATTTTACGAAACTATGAATTCCATGGGAAGGAAACGCAATATTTGGGTGATTATTGAATATCAAGTATCCAATGACCAGAAAGATAATCAACTTGATCTCCGGGCCCCGGAACATTAGTACGGCGCTCATGTATTCTTTTGCACAACGAAAGGATTGTCGGGTGATCGATGAGCCCTGGTACGCCAGTTATTTGAAAAGGACCGGGAAGGGCCATCCAGGTCGGGCTGAAATATTGGCTTCGCAGTCCCAGGATCCAGAAACGGTCCTGGAGCAGATCCAGCAAATTGAAGATGTTGATCTTGTGTTTGTGAAAAATATGGCACACCATCTGGCGGAACTTCCTCAGAATTGGTGGCATTCTTGTCACAATGTTTTTCTTATCAGAGATCCGCATGAATTAATCACTTCCTTCCAAAAGGTAATTCCGAATCCCTCCATGGAAGATATTGGGTTAAAAGATGAATACGACCTTTATCAGTCACTGGATTCAAAAGCCGAATTCCCTCTGGTCGTTCTGGATAGTGGCGAGGTTTTGAAAAACCCGGAGAAGGTACTAAGTGAATTATGTCAGAGTTTGTCAATCCCATTTTACACTTCCATGCTAGAGTGGACTCCAGGCGCCAGAAAAGAGGATGGGGTTTGGGCAAAATTCTGGTATGCAAGTGTCCATACAAGTTCGGGATTTAAAAAAGCACAAAAGAGTAAACGGGAAATGCCGGCACATTGCGGAGACCTCTATGAAGAGGCGATGCCATTCTATTCCTGGCTATTAGAAAAATCAATAAAAGCTTAAGCAATGCTTCAAAAGTATGATCGCCGAAATAAAAAGCTGAAAGTATTTGTGAATGGATCTGTTGTCTCCAGAGAACGGGCAAAGGTTTCTGTCTTTGATTCCGTCGTTCAGGGAGGAGATGCCGTTTGGGAAGGATTGAGGCTTTATGAGGAAGGGATCCTTTGGTTAGATCGACATTTGGATAGATTAGTTGATTCTGCTCACGCTTTGGCCTTTAAAAAGGTCCCTAGCAAAGCTGAGATCCGAACAGCTCTAAGGAAAACCTTTAAGGCGAATGGGATGACAAAGGATGTGCACATCCGACTAACTCTGACCAGGGGTGAAAAGATCACTTCCGGAATGGACCCGAGGCTCAATAAGTTTGGTTGCGGTCTGATCGTGCTGGCTGAATGGAAACCTCCAGTGTATGATAATCGGGGAGGCATCAAGGTGATCACTTCGACGATCAGAAGAAATTCTCCTCTTTTTCTGGATTCCAAAATTCATCATAATAACCTGCTGAACAATATTCAGGCGAAGATCCAGGCAAACGTTGCCGGGGTTGACGCAGCGCTTATGCTTGACAAGGATGGATTTGCAGCGGAGCTGAATGGAACAAACATCTTTGCAGTGAGCAAGGATAGGGTACTTACGCCCTTTGCAACGGCCTGCCTACCAGGGATCACTCGTGGCTATGTTCTGGAACTTGCAGAGAAACATGGTATCCCCGCTGTAGAGGCAAATCTAAGCCTGACCGACCTTTACACGGCGGATGAACTTTTTTGCACAGGTACGATGGGAGAGTTGACTCCGATCGTAGAATTGGACGGCCGAAAGATCGGTAGGGGCAGAAACAAGTTATTCAGGAAATTGGAAAAGCTGTTTGAAAAGGAACTAAGGGGTCATTGCATTATGCCTTGATCTAAAACCAGGGTTCAACTTGCACTCTTGCATATCCCTCGCTGAAATCTCTGACATCTTTATATCCTGGAGCGATCGCTAATCGGCCATCCCGGTCTATAAATCCGATCCCCTCAGCAAAATATGCCCGGGCAAAGCCTTCCTTAAAGTCCCAAACCAAACCAAAATGAGCTTTGGTTATTCGGTTGCCATGGGAATCCATAAATCCCCATAATCCGTCTTCCTGATAGCCTGCTCGTCCATCCGTCAAGGGGTATATCAGTTCATAGCCTGGCCCAAAGACTTCCTCACCGGTGGAATTCAGATATATGTAGCCTTCCTCGCCTTGAGC
>JABDJM010000505.1 GCA_013002475.1 Saprospiraceae bacterium
ATCGCCATAATCGGTTACAACTACTTTTTAGGAACACCATCTGAAAAAGAAAGTTCCAAAAGGATCATCGATGGAGTCAAAGAGGTTGGGAAATCCGTTGGAACGGTTATTCAATCAGAAACTGAGAAGTTCTCTGAAGGAAAAATGGATCGGGTGATCGATGATCTTGGTTCCAGCATTGACAATATCCGCTCATTCAATGAATCCAGTCCTGAGGTCAAAGCAAAAGCAAACAAGCTGGAGGAAGCTCTCGAGGTACTGGGAGAAGAAATGAAAGAGATTAAGGAAAGGGACGGAACAGAGGGAAAAGAACGGCGTGGATTGAGAGACAAGCTCAGGGAAGTGGAGAAAGCCATCGAAAAGCTTCAGAAGGAAGCCGGGATGGGAATTCCAGAAAACAACTAAGCCCTTTTACAAAGCTGAAATGCTGAGCAATTATCGATGAGGATATTCCCTTTGTAGGGAAATGTCAGTCCGTCAATATACCCTGCCTCAATGATGATGTATGGGAAATCTTTATCGGCTGTAAACTCAAACTTATATTTCTTCCAGTCCGGGTGGTCCACATAGGGAACTTCACCCAATAACTGTTTACGATCACAACGAGTTCGGGAACCCCAGATCAACAGTTTTACAGGAAGATTATATCCGGCATAGGTTGGTGAGTGTGCCAGCTCTACTGAAAATTCGTAACACATATCCTTCACTAGTGGCTCCGGCAACCTCTGACCAACAGCCTCCCAGGATCCGATGTCTCTTGTTATAAGTCCCATGAAGGTTTCGCCATCTGCGGCTTCGGTAGTCACACCCCAGAAGCCTGGTAGTATGTCAGGGGTCGTTTCATCAGAGCATTCATGCCATCGTACCGGGGTAGTTGCATCCTGAGCCTCGCCCTCAAAGCTGGCATTTTCAACGCGCACCTGGGCTTGAGATAAGCCAGCAACAAAAACAAACAAGGTCAAAGCAAAGAATCTAAGGATCATGAGCGAAAATTAGTCTTTTCCGTGGTTTTTACCCAAACGGATGAGGGTGGTCTCTATTGCCCATTTATCCTTTCAGGGATTAAGAAACAGCTTGAATTATCCAACACCAGCTTCAAAAGCCCGTTAATAATAAATAACTAAATTTGCCCAACTTGAAAGCAGAAGTAGAAATGGCTAAAAAACCGGTAAAAAAGGTTGTAACCACTAAGAAGGGAGCCCCGACTGCCACAAAAGGCAGAAAGAAAGGTCTGAAGCCCACTTCACCGAGGAAATCCTCTTCGGCTAAGTCTTCTTCAGCAGCTACCATGCTTTTCAGTGGTGAGAATTTCAAGTGGATGGCAATTGGCGCCGGCTTAATTGCACTGGGCATGATCCTTATGATAGGTGGAGATATGCCTGACCCAAATACCTGGGATCCGGATATAATTTATTCCAAGCGAATTACCGTTCTCGGGCCCTTTTTGATCCTCGCAGGCCTTGGTGTAGAAATTTATGCCATCTTCAAACGGTAACATCTCCTAATTCTGAATGGAAACAATTGAGGCGATAATCCTTGGGATCGTTCAAGGGCTAACAGAGTTTTTACCCGTATCCAGTAGTGGTCATCTTGAAATCGGAAAATACATTCTGGGAGATACTGCTATGGGCGAAGAAAGTCTGGTCATGACCGTAACCCTCCATGCCGCGACTGCCCTTTCCACCATAGTGATCTTCAGAAAAGATATTGCAAAGATCTTTGCAGGCTTGTTTGAATTCAAAGCAAACGATTCCTTTTGGTATAGTGTGAAGATCGTCATTAGCATGATCCCTGCTGCGGCCATCGGCCTCTTCTTTGAAGATCTTATCGAAAGCTTGTTTTCCCAAAAGCTAATGCTGGTTGGGTCTCTCCTCCTTATTACGGGGATATTGCTTTTTCTGGCAGACCGTGCTAAAACCACTACCAAAGGTGTTGGCTTCCTTAATAGCTTTCTGATCGGTCTGGCTCAGGCCGTTGCCATCCTTCCCGGGATCTCCCGCTCAGGGGCAACTATAGCTACATCAGTACTGCTTGGAATCGACCGGAGCGAATCGGCCCGTTTCAGTTTTCTAATGGTTATACCTCTGATCCTGGGCAAAATGGCTAAGGATCTTTTGTCAGGTGATATAAGTCTGACAGGATCTCAGGCGGTTCCTCTTCTGGCAGGTTTCGTGGCCGCCTTTCTTACAGGGCTTGTCGCATGCACCTGGATGATCCGCCTTGTCAAAGCAAGCAAACTGAGTTACTTTGCTTATTACTGTTTTGTGGTAGGTGTATTTGCCATTTTGTGGATAGCGTTTAAAGGATGATAAAAGAACCATTAAAAGATCTTAGTACCGCTGAATTCTTGGCTGGTGAATTAATCCTGGTCGACAAACCTGAATCCTGGACTTCTTTTGATGTTGTCAATAAGATCCGTTTTGCCCTTAAAGGATTGCTAGGGATCAAAAAGATCAAAGTTGGACACTCAGGGACTCTCGATCCAAAGGCGACAGGCTTACTAGTCATCTGCATTGGCAAGATGACCAAGAAGATAGAACAATTACAAGGTCTCGATAAGGAGTATACAGGGACGCTCAGGTTGGGAGCCACTACCCCATCCTATGATGCAGAATCCGATATCGATCAGGAATATCCCTGGGAGCACATCGACCTCGAACTTCTGGAAAACACCAGGGACCAATTTCTAGGCGAACAAAAACAAATTCCACCGATGTTTTCTGCCATCAAGGTCGATGGCCAGCCACTTTATAAACTGGCGAGAAAGGGTCAGACCCGAGAGCTAAAAGCCAGGGACATCAAAATCCATAATTTCGAGATCAATGGTTTTGATGCCCCTGAAGTTTCCTTTACGGTGCATTGCAGCAAGGGAACGTATATCCGGTCTTTGGCCTTTGATTTTGGGAAGGCCCTGGATTCAGGGGCTTATCTCAGTAGTCTCAGAAGAACCGAAATTGGACCTTACAGTCTTTCTGATGCCTGGGTTCTAGACGATCTTATTCGGTCTCTGGAAAAATTAAAAATGGAAGGGAGTATCCCAAATGAGCCACCCCCTCCATCATCACAATAACCATTATCGTGAACACCGATTGGTGTTTAATGCAAGGATCTATTACAAAATCGATTAAGGGAAGCTGGAATGAAGTAATTCGGCTTTTGGGAAAGTTGAATATCTAATATAAGAAACTAAGGCTGGAATCCCAGGCAATTCTGGTTTTATCTTGCTATGTGAACCAGGGGTTTGATAGGTCTCTCCTCAGTCCAAAGGCCCAGGGAAGTTTGCTGATCTGTACCTCCAAAAGCCAATTCACAATCTTGACTTTCTTCAGCACAACTGATCATCCCATCAAAGATCTTCCAATAACCATTCAGATCAAGTTCATTTGTTCGACCCATCATGAGTCCTCTTTTTACGGTGCCATTCCGCATCCCGGTATCAAAGGACATATCAAGTGAGTAGCATTCATTATGGTAAGCAGAAATGTATTTATCCTGATAGGCATCCGGTACCTGCCGTAAATAGGAGGTTGACTGAACCTGAGTAGCAGATTCAAAAATCTTTTTTCCGAAAACCTCCCCTACTACGTAATCATTGGCGTTAACCAAAATCACCATTTTTGTTTCGGGGTCGATTCCCTCGTAGTCATCCAGGAGGCCACCCTTGAGGGGTCCTGATCCTGGACTGCATAAAAACAGAGATTGCGGTTTAGGGATCTCGTACTCCTCCCAATCATTGGTCAATCCGGCGGAAATTACCCCACCGTAAGAGTGTCCTATCATATGTAAAGTGGGATCTGCATCCAGGAGAAGACTATCCTTTACCAATTGGTCAATAC
>JABDJM010000023.1 GCA_013002475.1 Saprospiraceae bacterium
GAGGCCCTTCCCACGCATAAAAAACGGAAATTCTCCTATTTCTGGTTAATCCTAAAAAAGGTGTGGACCTATACAACTCCCGCAGTTCGATTTGAGTCAGATGAAAATGTAATTGAAGAGCGCTGCTACACGATCAATGTGGGTATATGCAAATATTCCGGTGGTGGAATGCAAATCGTTCCTCATGCGGATTTTCAAAGTGGTCAGCTAGCCTACACCGTGGTGAAGTCATTTCCAAAGTGGAGAGTGATCTTCGATAGCCCAAAATTGTTTAGCGGAAAGTTAAAGACCCATCCTTATGCTTTAATGGGGACTGGCAAACAAATTCGCGCACAATCAATGGACAATGAATCTCTGATTGGAGAAGTTGACGGAGAATTTATCGGCAAGGGGCCATTTACCTATGGTTGTATGAAAAGTGCAATTCGGGTAGTGGTACCCAAAACCAAATAATGGTAATTTTACTAGTCATCACGATCCTATGAAAAAAACGTAAAAAGATCCTAATTAATTCAGACTCCGGAAAGGGGAGCAAATTTACCTTTACCATCAGCCGCTAAGATTATTCCAATTACATTTGGGGATGCCCTCACTTCGACAATTGTTTCTAGATCGGCTAGCCCCAACTTCACCAGAACCCTTAGGCCTCGAGATCGAAAAAGCCGAAGGTGTTTTCCTTTTTGACAAGGATGGAAAAAAATATTTGGATGCCATTTCTGGGATCGGGGTCTCCAGCCTTGGACATTGTCACCCGGCAGTGGTAAAGGCTGTTCAGCAGCAAGCAGAAACTTATATGCACACGATGGTGTATGGCGAGTATGTGCTAAGTCCACAGGTTCAATATGCTAATCTCCTATGCAGTCAATTGCCAGAAACCCTTAACTCGATCTATTATGTGAATTCGGGAGCAGAGGCAGCAGAAGGAGCTATGAAACTGGCCAAACGGGTCACGGGAAGAAGCCGCATCATCGCTTGCAAAAATGCCTACCATGGAAGCACCCATGGAGCCATGAGCCTGATGAGCGATCCAACTTTTACTCAGGCATTCAGACCCTTAGTCCCAGACATACACTTTATAGAATTCAACTCTTTTGAGGATCTTCAGAAGATCGATGAAAACGTTGCAGCGGTTATCATGGAGCCTGTCCAGGGAGAAGCGGGTGTAATCCCTCCGGTTCCGGGATACCTAAAGTCAGTTAAAGACAAATGCTCCGAAGAAGGGGCTCTATTGGTTTTTGATGAAGTGCAGACTGGTTTTGGCCGGACAGGAAGTCTCTTTGCCTTTCAGAAGTTCGGGGTGGTTCCTGACGTCCTTATGTTAGCAAAAGGGATGGGAGGCGGAATGCCCATTGGCGCTTTTGTGGCAAACCGGGATTTGATGGAACAGTTCTCTCATGATCCCATATTAGGCCATATCACCACCTTTGGCGGACACCCCGTGAGCTGCGCAGCCGCGCTTGCCACCCTGAAAACACTCCTTTCTGAAAAGATCGTTGAGAGTGTAAATGAAAAAGGGGAATATCTGGCCAGTAAGTTAACCCACCCTGGAATCAAACAAGTCCGCCAGGTGGGTCTAATGATTGCCGTGGAGTTGGATAGCTTTTCTCAGGTGAAAATGGTGATCGAATCCGCAATAAGAAATGGAGTAATTGTAGACTGGTTTTTATTTAATGATCATAGCATTCGGATTGCACCACCTCTAATCATTTCTCTGGAAGAATTGAACCTTATGACAAAAGTCATTTTTGAGGGAATATCCCTCTAACATATTTAACGTATTCTTTTCATAAGCCCTTGCTTTTCATGGCATAAGACCTAATATTGTGGACCAATTAGCATTGTCAATGCCCTCTGATAATCTAACATTTAGCCAACTTTTTCCACATTCCTACTTCTGATCAAAACCCAACCGATCTTTCGGCTGGGTCGAACCATTTATATAACATTGGTTTATCGGAACAAATGGTAATGTTTTTGCTGAATTAAAATAACTCAAGCTTTTCAAGATGATCTACCTTATCGGAAAAAAGGCCTTACACCTTTTCCTTTTACTAATCCTGTTTTTCTCAATTTCTTGTGAGCAAACACCTTCTGAAAATAAAACCACAGAGGGACTCTTCCAGATTCACGAACCGGCACAGACTGGCATCACCTTGACAAATTCCATCAAGGAAACTCAGCAAGTAAATGCGATCACTCACGAAACCATTTACCAGGGGGCAGGAGTCGGAGTCATAAACCTGAATAACGATGACCTTCCAGATCTCATCATTATTGGAAATGATATTCATGAACAACTGTATCTCAACAAAGGAGACTTCAAGTTTGAAAACATTACCCCAAAATCCGGCCTGATAGACAACACGGCCTGGTCGGTGGGTGTATCGGTAGTTGATTTTGATGGAGACGGAGATGATGACATTTATGTCTGCAAAGCCCTTCTCGATGGACCTGGAGTCAGAAAAAACAGACTGTATGTGAATGATGGAAATGGAAAATTCTCCGAGCAAGCGGCAAGGTATAGTCTGGATGACGATGGCTATAGCATTATGGCTAATTGGTTTGACTATGATATGGATGGTGACTTGGATGCCTATGTGATCAACCAACCACCATGTTTTATTAACTACAAAAACGACTTCAAAAAGAGTGGTTTTTTAGATCCCCAATACACGAATAAGCTTTATCGAAATGATGGCAACTCATTTACCAATGTAACTCAGGAGGCGGGATTAGTAGGATACAATTATTCCCTGAGCTCAATCATCTTCGATGCTGACGGGGATAATATGATGGACATATTCGTGGCCAACGATTATGAGGAGCCGGACGATCTTTTTATAAACCAGGGGGACGGAACTTTTAAGAACCAGGTTCACGGAATTTTAAAGCACCTGAGCACTTTTAGTATGGGTTCTGATGTGGCGGATATCGACCAGGATGGTTTGATGGATCTCTATGTGGTTGATATGGTCGCAGAAGATAATTATCGCCAAAAAACCAATATGTCAGGGATGAACCCTTCAAAATTCTGGAATCTGGTAAAAGCTGGTTACCATCACCAGTATATGTTCAATGCCCTACAACTCAACAATGGCGACCAAAGTTTTTCAGAAATAGCCCAGATGGCCGGTATCTCGCATACTGATTGGAGTTGGGCATCGCTTTTCAATGATATGGACCTGGATGGTGACCAGGATCTAATTGTCACCAATGGGATCTTTAAAGAGGTTAGAAATAAGGACCATGAAAAAAAGCGAAAGGAAATGGTTAACAAACTCAAGAAGAAAAAAATTGTCAACGGAAAAGAAGTATATGACATAGATCTCCTCACAGTTTCTAATGTGTATCCAAGTCAAAAACTTATGAATTTCGTTTTTGAAAACAATGGAGATCTCACCTTTAGTAAACAAAGTGAGAAATGGGGATTTGAAAAACTCACCTGGACTCAAGGGGCTGCCTATGCCGACCTCGATAATGACGGGGACATGGATTTTGTCCTTTCTCATGGAGATGATGGAATAGATGTCCATGAAAACCTCGCCAAAGACAGAAGACTTGGGAATCACTTAACTGTAGAACTTGTCAGTAAGGGAAAAAACCAAAAAGGGATTGGCTCTAAAGTGACGATTTATTACGACGATAAAATTCAAACGAATATCCTCACTCCTTTCAGAGGATTTATTTCTACTTGTGAACCTGTGCTACACTTTGGGTTGGGAGAGGTGGATAGAATTGATAAAATTGAGGTCATTACACCAGATCAAAGGACGGTCGTCCTTGAAAATGTGAAGGTGAACAAAAGGCTTGAAATCAATATTGATAAGGCCGCATCAGCAGAATTAGTAGCTGCCAAAACTGAAAAGAAATACCTGTCTCCATATGACCCAGGATTTAATATCCTGCATGTGGAAAATGAATATGATGATTACTTAAGAGAAATTCTCATTCCATATAAGATGTCATCCTTAGGCCCAGCCTTTGATGCTAAGGATATAAATGGAGATGGAAAAGTCGATTTCTACTTTGGAGGTTCAAAGGGAAATCCGGGTGCCCTGGTTGCATCTAAATCGGATGGCTCATATGGATCCCTGGCTGTTTCCCTTCTTGAAAAGCATAAGAATTTTGAGGATGGCTGTGCCGAGTTCCTGGATCTTGACCAGGACGGAGATCTTGATCTTTACGTTTGCAGCGGAGGGAATGAAAATGAAACAGGCAAATACCGGGACAGGATCTATATTAATCAGGGCCGGGATTTTATTGATGGAAAGCAATTAAACATTCCATCGGTCAGCAGTAATTCTGTTGCATTTGACGGAAGGGACTTTCTCTTCATTGGAGGTCGCCAGGTACCAGGTAAGTACGGGGCTTCTCCAAATTCCTATTTAATGCAAAAGGATGGATCCGACTGGAAGAACTCAAGTAGCCAACTAGCATCCGGTCTTGAAAATCTTGGAATGGTCACAGAGGCCCGGTGGGCAGATCTGAATGGAGATGGGAAAAAGGAGCTCCTTATTGTAGGTGAGTGGATGTC
>JABDJM010000131.1 GCA_013002475.1 Saprospiraceae bacterium
AATATGCTTCAGCGTATCCGGGAAAATGGATTTGAAGCCACTCCCTCCTGGCTTGATCTGTCCAGGGAGAAATAAATGAGATTTGGCAAGGTTTTCACGGGGTATTAGGAAGGAATATTCCACTTCACCTTGCTTGAATCAAATGACCACACCACACTCATTATCAATAAATTACCCAATGACTAAAGCCGATAAAGCAAGATTGCGTGGAGATCTGTTCCGACATCTTGACGGGATCGTTACTGCCCCGACGGCTCTGGCCCTACACAAACGTGGGGTCCTTGATTTTCTCCTAAAGGAAAAAAATGCAAGCCTATCAGAGATCAGGGAGGCCATGGGAGCCAATGAAGGCTACCTAAATGTGGGCCTACATATACTTGCTTCTCAAGGTTGGCTGGACTATGAAATCATAAACGACAAAGACATTCAAATCTCGATAAATGAAAAAAGCAGCGAGGCTTTTCAGTTAATCCCTTTGTATGAGGATGTGGTAGAATTGATGAGGATGTCAGAAAAGTACCATCCAAGAAAATTTGATGTTGCTCCCTTCCAATTCCTTGAAAGGATCTTCGAAAAATTTAAAAACAACTACGGTCTCGAAATAACTGAAGAGCCTGATAATTTGGCCCGACAAATTCTAAAACATATAGAGGGTATGATCGTGGGACCCACTATTGTGGCGCTGGGCATGAGTGGGATGTTCCATAAATACTTCATGGAAGCATCCTTCAAACCTGGAGAATTCCATACCGATGGCCAAAGTTTTGGAAGACTTCTCGATATGCTGGTTTTCCTGGGTTGGTTTGATAAAAAAAATGAAACATACCGGTTCACTGACAAAGGAATGTTCTTTGCCCGACGGGCCAGTGCTTATGGCGTGACGGTGTCCTACATACCCATGTTCAGAAAGGTTGAAGAACTCATCTTTGGAGAGCCCGGGATCTTATGGAATTTACCCAAAGGAGCAAAAGAGATCCATGTAGACCGGGAGATGAACGTCTGGGGAAGTGGTGGAGCGCATTCTGCCTATTTCAAAGTGATCGATAATATCATCATAGACCTTTTTAACCAACCTCTAGAAATGCAACCCAAGGGAGTCCTGGACATGGGTTGTGGAAACGGAGCCTTTCTGATCCATTTGTATGAGGTGATTGAGCAAAAAACCCTCCGCGGAAAACATCTGGAAGATCATCCTTTATTCCTGATCGGAGCCGATTATAATCAGGCTGCGCTTGATGTCACCAGAAAAAATATCGTTCAAGCCGGGATCTGGGCTAAATTGATCTGGGGAGATATCGGACGACCAGACCTGCTGGCGGAAGACCTAAATGAAAACTATGGCATTGGTTTAGGAGACCTCCTGAATGTACGCACCTTCCTGGATCACAACAGGATTTGGTCTGATCCAAAAGTCAGAACCGAAAAGGAAAAGGGCGATTCAAATGGTGCTTATGCATTTAGAGGTAGACGGATCACCAACACAGAGGTTGAAGATAATTTACGAGAGCATTTGCAAAACTGGGCACCCTATTTTTCTAAATACGGATTACGCACCATTGAGCTTCATACCATCGCTCCAACATTGATCGCTTCAAACCTGGGACGAACGGCCGCTACAGCCTACAACGCGACTCACGGCTTTTCCGATCAATACATAGTAGAGATAGAAGTCTTCCTCAAGGTGGCCAAAGAAGCAGGATTGAATCCGGATGAGCGGTTCTTCCGGAGGTTTCCGAACTCTGACTTAGGTACCGTTAGCGTGAACCTGTTCAAAAGAGATTAACCTATCAGGGAGCATTCCGCTTCCTTGGACAAAAAGATTTCCGAATTCGATCTCTCTCGGAGCCTGCCAGGGTCATACCTGCCTTGACGCAATTTCATTTTTATTACCTTCATTTTTTTTTCACATGAAGGGCTTCCAGCCTTTCATTATTCATCAGAAATAATCTCCTCACTCAATGAAGGTTTTTTATCTCTTATTTCTTATCCCCATTCTTTTTTCCTGCGTTGAAGGCTCTGAAAAAACCATGATAGCCTCTCCGGATGGGTTAAACAAAGTGGTCTTCAATCTTTCTGAGGCAGGGGAACCAATGTATCAGATAGTTCATAGGTCTGAGGTGATTATTGATTATTCAACTTTTGGGTTTGACCTCCAGGATGCCCCTCTCATAAACAAGGGATTTAAGGTCATTGGATCTTCAGCAAAAGAAATTTCTGAGAACTGGGAGCAGCCCTGGGGAGAACAAAGAACTGTCGCTAATAACTGTAGCGAGTTAATAGTCCACTTGCAAGAGGAAAATTCACCCCACCGAAGAATGAATATTCAATTCCGGGTATTCGATGACGGTGTAGGCTTTCGGTATGCACTTCTGGCCCAGGAAGAGATAGACTCAGTGGCTATATTGGATGAGAAAACTGAGTTTCGCTTAACTGGTGATCATACGGCCTGGTGGATCCCGGGAGATTGGGACATCTACGAGCATCTTTATAGTACTAGCAAGGTTTCAGAGATAGACGCCCTTTCAAAAAGAGGTCACACCAATCTTGCTCAGACAACCATTCCTCATAATGCTGTAAACACGCCCGTTACCCTGCGCACAAAGTCAGGTTTGCACATTGCAATTCACGAGGCAAATCTGACAGACTATGCAGGGATGACCTTAAAGGTTGATCCTGAAAAGCTAATACTAAAGAGCGGACTTGTTGGATCCGGAAATCAGGATTACAAAGTAAAAAGGGCCCTCCCGTTTACCACGCCTTGGAGGACCATACAAATCGGTGAAAAAGC
>JABDJM010000035.1 GCA_013002475.1 Saprospiraceae bacterium
TCCTTGAAGAGAAGGTCAAACAGTTTTTGAAAAAAGATGCTATCGTAAGCATTGGTTCCGATGGCCTTGTCGGAAATATGATCGTAAATATTACACCAGGGAAGGGAAATGCTCCTATGATTGAAGAAGGAGACCTGTTGAACTCCTATACAAGGATCGAAGCAGGGGATGTGATGAATACCTTAGGGAATACGACTGAAAACCTAGCCTTACTTACTATTAATCTTCTTGAGATCGCAGAGAATATTAATACAGGAAAGGGTACCGTCTCCAAACTTATCAATGATGAGTTGGTTGCCAATAACCTGGCTTCAGCTGTTTCCAATATGCGAGCCTCTACTAGTTCACTACGGAAAATATCCAGGGATCTTGAACAAAACATGGCTTCTGTTTACGAGGGAGAAGGCGCTTTAGGATATTTGCTAAAAGATAATTCTCTTGGTGAGAAGGTAGACCAGGTTTCGGTTAACTTGGATTCTGTTATCAGGCTTAGGACTGCTCCGATATTTAAAAACCTTGAGCAGTCTACCAAAGACCTGCAGAGTTCCTCAGCTGCCTTGAAGAAAATTGTGGAAACCATAGATTTGGAACAAGGGCTTACTGGGACCTTAATGAACGATTCAATGGTCGTTAAGGATTTCAAGGAAACGCTGGAAAATCTCAATGAGGGTACAGAAAAATTTTCGGAAAACATGGACGCACTAAAGAGCAACTTCCTGCTCCGAAAGTATTTTAAGAAACAGGAAAAGGCAGAAAAGAAGGCTGCAAAAAGCGGTCAATAAAAAAAGGCCTCTTGCGAAAGCAAGAGGCCTTTTTAACTTCGGTTATTTCCTTATCGATATCTAACGATAAGATCCTGTATGCGCTGTGCATATTGCTGATCGAATTTCCTTCGATCCTTCAGGTATCTTTCCTGTATCTGCTGTACTACTTCCCTTGGAAGTCGGTTAACATCCAAATTGTATTCTTCAACAACTTTTCTTAGTCCGGTGCTTGCCTTACGCGTATGTCTTTGATCGATTTTTTTGATGATATCATCGAACACTTTCGGGGATGCTGTCTTGGTATTTGGATCCCGCTTATTTTGACGACGGGCTCCTTCAATTTCTTTCTTGATCAAGTCAAGAATACTGTCAGGAGATTTTCCTTTTCTAACTCTTTTGTTTTTGCTTTTTTCATCAAGCTTCTGAAGTCTTCCTTTTAGGATATCAAATACGTTAGGGTCGGCAGTTTCTTCGATCTTACTTGCTTTGTTCTTTTTTTGGACGTCTTGGATCGTACGAAGTATAACGTCGATAATGTTGCTTTTAGCCATTTTTGTGAATGATGTTTAGGTGAAAAATAGAATCATGTATTCTGACGGGGATTCCCATCAGGGTCACAAATCTACAAAAGGCACCTAACATCTTCTGAAAGTTCAACTTACCTCGAAAGAAAACGATTCAGTAATTGAATCATCAAAGAAATTCACCTTATCAAATTAATGTCTTACCAACAGCTTTTGGACTTCCCGAATTTGTGGACCCACAATCCTTACAAAGTAGAGTCCTGATGGTATTTCTGAAACGCCAATTTCGAATTTGGTTTTTCCAATTGGCAAGACTCCCTGATGGATGTTCTGAAGTATCTGACCGTTCAAATCGATAATCTCCAAACGAATGTCCTTTTCTGCGTCAAGGCTCACTGTAAGAGTGGATCTTGTCGAACTTGGGTTCGGAAATGGTTCAAACAAAACACCGGTCTGTTCCACCTTTATATCGACAGACCTATTTTGACTCAAGGTAACTCTGCCATCAAAATCGACTTGCTTCAATCTGAAGTATTGAGTTCCTGGCAAAACATCCTGAACCTGAAAAAAGTAGGATTGTTGGTTTTCACTATTTCCTGCACCCTTTACAAATCCAATAGTTTCCCATTCAGAATAAATGGTTCCAGACTGATCTTTTAGCTGTTGAACTTCAAAACCATAATTATTTTCTTCAAAGGAAGTTGTCCATGAAAGTAAAACACGGTCGCCTTCGGCTCTGGCTTCAAACTCTTCAAGCTCTACAGGAAGGGCCGTCACCACAGTCACTGATCCCGGGCTGATCGCCGGAAAGGAAGGAGGTATTGCATCTGCAGATTTCCCAAAACAAGTTCCGTAAAAGCTTATTACTTCTGCCACACCCGGCCAGATAGTCCCAGGATCGATCGTTGCATCCATAGGCATTCCCACACAAGTGGCACTTGGCCCCTCAGTAAATAAGCCAATGGGAGCAATCTCGGTGGTCCCGGTTGCAAACGGAACGAACCCGGTGGTATGAAGAAGAATCGGTGTACCAGCTGGAGGAAGGCCTCCTGACCCACCGTAAAAAGGAAACGTAGGTGGTATAAATCCTGGATCTCCAAGAACAATACCCACGCCGCCGTCAGTTGCTGTGAATGGTCCTCCAGATCCAAAAGCACCAGGAGGCTTTGATAGGGTGGTCAAAACTGTTCCAGGAAAAACCACATCTCCGGAAAGAATATCCAGGGCAACATCCGGAGGCATAACCCCAGACATTATGCCAGATCCCGTAGGATCAAACTTAGGATCCTCAGCAAGGCTGATCACAGTTCCTGCATCGTTGAATTCGGTTGCAATAGCAATGGC
>JABDJM010000011.1 GCA_013002475.1 Saprospiraceae bacterium
ATCTTGAAATGGCTTACCGTTCCAATCCTGATTCTATCGCAGAAACGCTTGACAGAGTGACTAAAACAATGTTGGGTCAGATAGATAACCTGACCCAAATTGCAAACGAGTTTTCCAATTTTGCCAAAATGCCCAGGGCAAAAAATTCGGCCTTTATCATTAATGACCTGATCAGTGAGGTCTTTAACCTTTTCTTGCTTGGAGATGGTAAGGATGTGGATATGCATATTGAAATGCCCCGCGAAAAGTATACGGTCTTTGCTGATCGAAATCAATTGGTCTCAGTATTCAACAACCTCCTAAAAAACGCCACTGAAGCTATTCCATCAGATCGTCAAGGTAAGATTATGGTTAGTTTGTATCAAGATGCAAATATGGTAGGCGTGAGAGTTAGTGATAACGGCGTAGGCATTCCAAAGGATAAACGCGAAAAAGTATTTGTGCCCAACTTTACCACGAAAAGCTCAGGAACAGGCTTGGGTCTCGCGATTTCCAAGAATATCGTGGAATCTGTAAAGGGTGAAATATACTTCAGGACAATCGTCGGGGAGGGCACCGACTTCCATGTTCGTCTTCCTATCGTTCCTGTAGAAACCTTTGAAGAGGTTAGCTAATCCAACAATATTGTTTAGGTTCTGTTACTTTTGGGAATGTCCTCGAATCCTCAAAAAGTAGCTATCATCGGCGCCGGCGTGGCAGGCCTTGCAGCGGCTGTCCGGTTGACGGCTCAGGGTCATACCGTAGATGTTTTTGAAGCCAATTCCTATCCCGGAGGGAAACTATCTGAATGGTATGAGGGTCCCTATCGGTTTGATGCAGGTCCTTCCCTATTTACTATGCCACAATATGTCCAGGAACTTTTCGCCCTTGCCGGAGAAGGAGAGGCAGATTTCCAGTTCGAACGACTTCCCGTTGTCTGCCATTATTTCTGGAATGATGATACAAGGTTAAAAGCATTTGCCGATGCCAAAAAGTTTGATGAAGAGTGCTATCAGGTATTAGATTCTGAAATGGGAGCGGAGGAAAGGCTATTAGGAGAGGCCAGGAAAAAGTATGATCTAGTTGGCCAGTTATTTCTTGAATCGAGCCTTCACAAATTATCAACCTGGACAAACACACATGTGTTAAAAGCTATCCGTAAGCTTCCTCAACTTGATGTATTCTCAAATATGCATCAGGTTCATAAATCACATACTCAATCGGACAAGCTTGTCCAACTTTTCGATCGATTTGCAACCTACAATGGGTCAAACCCCTACAAGGCAAGTGGTTTGCTTTCCATGATCCCACATTTCGAACATGGATTTGGTGCATATTTTCCAAAGGGAGGCATGTACACGATAGTAAAAGAAATCCTTCGGTTGGCTGAAAAGCAAGGAGCAAAAATTCATTTCAATAGAAAGGTTGATGAGATCCTTCAAGATGGTCGAAAAGTCACAGGTATTCAGGTCGGTGATCAAAAACTATACTATGACACTGTGGTTTCTAACATGGATGTTTTTTTTACTTACGAAAAACTTCTTCCCGAAATTGAAACTCCGAATAAAATTTTAACACAGGAGAGGTCCACATCGGCTTTAATATTTTATTGGGGCATCAAAGAAACCTTCGAAGAGCTGGGCCTTCATAACATTTTTTTCGCTGATAATTATCAGAAGGAATTTCAAGCCCTGTCCGAACAAAAAATTATTGATGATCCGACCGTGTACGTAAACATTAGTAGTAAGCTAAACCCTTCTGATGCTCCACAGGGTTGTGAAAATTGGTTTACCATGATAAATGTACCTTACTCTCATTCAATTGATTGGGACATAGAGATTCCGAGAATTCGTGAGAAAGTATTAGAAAAACTTAGCAGGATTCTAAAACGTGATGTAAGGTCTCTAATTGAAAGTGAATCTATATTGGATCCTCGCGGGATCGAAGCAAAAACTTCCGCATACCTCGGGGCCTTATATGGCAGCAGTTCAAATACCCTATTTTCTGCTTTTTTAAGGCAGGCAAATTTTAGTCAATCTTTGAATGGTCTTTACTTTTGTGGAGGAACAGTACATCCTGGTGGAGGGATCCCACTTTGCCTTTTAAGTGCAAAAATTGTAGCCGAATTAATAGATGAAGCAGAGTAGCTTAGAAAAGATTTCCAGAAACATGGGAATGGACCAAAGATCATTTGTTCTTATCGCCATTTTGGTGATCCTTTACTTTGTGGGTCTTGGAAGTTTGTTGATCTCAGGAGAAAACAGTCCGATTGTTTTTCTGACTCCTCTAAATTTACTCATATCATTCATATTGGTTTTCCTTGGGGACCCTTTCAAGGAACCACGTCTTTTATTAATTCTGGCTGGTATTTTTTTGGCAGGCCTAGGCGTGGAGATCGCTGGGGTGGCAACTGGTGAGATCTTCGGTAGTTATTCATATGGAAATACCCTTGGCCCCAAGATACTAGGTACTCCCTGGATCATAGGCGTGAATTGGGCGCTGCTCACTTATTGTACCTATTGTACCATTGAGTTATTTTTCTCTAATTGGAGGAAATCTATTAAAGCTGTATATGGATCTCTGACCCTTGTTCTCCTGGATTTTTTGATCGAGCCAATAGCCATGCAACTTGGATTTTGGAGCTGGCAGGATGATATCATTCCCCAGCAAAATTATGTTGCCTGGGCACTTCTAAGCCTAGTATTCCTCCATACTCTGTTTTACCTCTTGAAGCCTCGTACGAACAAAGTGGCCTACAGCTTGTTAATTTTGCAATTCATTTTCTTCGGAGTTCTAAACCTTAAGTATCTTAACTGAACCGAATGACTTTTCTTTTTTACATCGCAATTATTCTTATCACCTTCATAGGGATGGAATTTGTGGCCTGGTTTGCCCATAAGTTCGTAATGCATGGTCTCCTGTGGTCCTGGCATGAAGATCACCACAAGCCTCATTTGAAAGAGGGATTCTTTGAAAAGAATGATCTCTTTTTTCTTGTTTTTGCCATCCCTAGTATGATCTTTTATATCCTTGGAACTTCCACACCCGCTTTTTGGATGTTTTTTGTTGGTGTGGGAATATCGCTTTATGGACTCACTTATTTTTTAATACATGATGTCTATATCCATAGGCGTTTCCCTTGGTTCAAGCAACTTGACACGAAGTATTCCAGGGCTATCCTAAGAGCTCATGGCGACCACCACTCCAAACAAACCAAGGAAGAGTGTCATTCGTTTGGGCTTCTTTTAGTCAATCCCAAGTATTTTAGGAAAAGGAGTAGTTGGAAAACCAAATCCTAATTCAGTCGAATCTCTGGATATTCCCTAACTTGTCATTCAGAGTTAAGCTATGGATGACACTACTTTTCACCTTGAAACGGATCAAGACCTAAAGGTTGAACTAGACCTGACCCTTGACGACATCCTCCCCAGGATAAAAAAATGGAGCGAGGATATCTATGAGTTTGAGGATAAGGAATACTATAAAACCCGATGGGTTCAGGTAAACCCCGTTTTTTCAGAAGTGGTACTTCACTTATTTTTCCTGGATGATTATCAGTATCTGAGCTCTGTGGACGGAGATATTGTTTTCAAAGGTAAATGGCAAAGCCTTGAAGAGAGCAACGCCATCATACTCCACAAACTTGTTAATAACCACATCAAGCAGTCGGAGTTGTTTGACCTGATGTTTCTCAATGGGGATTTTTTTGTATTGAAGAAACATGGTAACCATAAGTCCCGGGGTAAATCCAAATATTTACTAATGGTAAATGAGGATACTATGGGTGACCTTGAGATCGAGGAGCTATTAGGATATCTGGAAAAAGAAGGTCAGAAAGATTACGGTAAGACGGTGATGATTGGTGTGGTGATCCTAGTGATTTTGGTATTCCTTTTTCTTCAATTGACCTGACCAGGAATTGAGAAGAAAAAGGTAGCCCCTTCACCCGGCACTCCTTCAGCCCAGATCTTACCGTCGTGCTTTTCAACGATTA
>JABDJM010000072.1 GCA_013002475.1 Saprospiraceae bacterium
GTTATAATCTATGGTGTAGTCGTTTTCTAATCCCCTGATCATTAAGTTCCCATCCACATACACTCTTTCGGTACCGGAAAGGACGATAAGGAATCGCTCCCCATTATTTCCTTGCAGGCGATAAGGACCTTGATTTCCCTCAAAAGGATCAAGGATGTTTCTGGCAAATTTACCTTTAGAGATGGCAGCGGTAATACCCGTCCGTAAAGTGCCTTTTCCCAAAGGGGCGGCCCGGTCAAATCTGGCACCCTGCAGTTTTTTGAAGTAATTCACAAAGTGTCCGGTCGGCCGACTAAGTTCATAATCTCCGGCAATCAAACTTGAATGATCTTTTTTTAGCTGTATATAAATTTTGTCAAACTCTTGCAACTGCTCGGTATTCCCCTCGGGTTGCAGGGGAATGTTTTGATCCGAGATGGCGGCCTGAACCTCCACGTCGTCACCAATGATCCCATTGAATCGAAGATTAAAGGCCGAGTTCAGCACCAGATTTTGTGAATTACCAAAGCTAACTCCTCGTGAAAAGGATCCTTGATAATTCAGCCCTCCCATATTTATCAGGTTATCCGACTGCTGATTGGCAAGGACATCCACCCCAATGGGGATCTCTTCATCTGCCAGTTGAATGACCTTTGGATCCAGATCCTGCTGAGGATTCTCCAGACCCACTCCAAGTACCCTGAAGCTAACTTTCATTAAACCCATAGGATCGATCGTTCCCTGGTAAATCAGAAGGCCATCGACATAGTCAAATTGATTACTTAGGTCCACCTTAGATTGGACATTGACTACAAGAATACTTTTGGGAAAAACTAAGCTGGAATCCAGAAACAGGGGTAATTCCTCCTTGGAAAAAAAATGCTCTCTATAGGTAGATAGACTATCTGTTTGGGAAAGCAACGGAAATCCCAGCAATAAGGTAAATATGGTGCAAAACAGAATCCTGTTCATCGAACTACCATTGTTCAACGATTTTTTCAGGTCTGGTTACATATATCATCCGGCTTTTGGTTGTTTTTGAGTAGAAAGGTCTTTTGCCAGGCTTCTTGCGGAATCAAAGTTTTTCTTCGAAACCCAGATTTTATAACGGAAAGAAAATGCTTTTTTTTCGGCAATTCCGTATTTTTACCATCCATTCCGAAACCGAGAATCCCCGATTGAGTCAATTCCTCAGCAATTTGAAGTTTTTCAAGAGCTATTCAAGACCCAATTTGTATGTATCTAAAATCGGTTCTCGCCGCGGTTTTTCTCTTTCTTGCCTTTAACGGCTATGCCCAAGAAATAAGAACATTTAATGGTACTGGAAACAACCCTGTCAATTCTGATTGGGGTAAGGCCGGGGCTGAAATGGAAGGATCAGTTTCGCAGACTATGCTGATGGTATCTCCGCTCCTGGTGGGCAAGGCAGACCTAATCCAAGAGTTATCAGCAATCAGATATTTAATCAAACCTCTTCAATAAGTGATGAGCTGAACCTTAGCGATTTCATTTGGGTATTCGGCCAATTCATTGATCATGATATTGTCTTGGTGGATAATGATGCCACTGAGCCGGCCATGATACCTGTAGATTTTCATGATGTATACTTTAATCCTGGAGGGAATATCCCTAATGTGACCATTCCAATGTTCAGGTCTCATGAGGTGCCTGGAACAGGAACTGCCATTGGAAATCCAAGAGAGCATGAAAACCTGATCACTGCTTTTATTGATGGCTCTGGTATTTACGGCTCAGATCAGGCCCGAGCGGATTGGCTAAGAACCTTTCAGGAGGGTAAACTCAAGACCTCCTCAGGAGATCTGCTTCCCTGGAATACAACTACCCTTGAAAAAAACGATCCCCTAGATCCATCAGCACCTTTTATGGGTGACGATGTTGGATTTTCTCCAACCCTTTTTGTGGCGGGTGATGTCAGGGCAAATGAACAGCCACTTTTAATTGCTTTTCATACCCTGTTTGTAAGGGAGCATAATCGCCAATGTGATATACTTCTTGCTGCCAATCCAGGTTGGACAGATGAGCAACTTTACCAGCAAGCCCGAAAAATTATCGGTGGCCTTATCCAAAGTGTAACCTATAATGAATGGTTGCCAGCTATGGGCGTGCATCTCGATGATTACACAGGGTATAACTCAAACATCAACCCAGGCATTAGCAATGAATTTTCAGCTGCGGCCTTCCGCATGGGACATACCTTATTAAATAGCAATATTATCCGGATGGATAACCTGGGTGAAATAATCCCCGAAGGAAATCTTCAACTTTTCCAGGGATTTTTCAACCCATCAGTGGTTTCGGACGTCGGCTTGGATCCCTATTTCAAGGGAATGGCTACCCAGGTCGAGCAGGAGCTGGACAATAAAATGATCAACGACGTCCGGAATTTCCTTTTTGGCCCTCCGGGAGCTGGTGGCCTTGATCTCGCAGCTATAAATATCAACAGGGGCCGTGAAAGGGGATTACCATCATTCAACGGAATACGTGCTTCCCTTGGCCTACCGATCTACAATAACTTTTATGAACTGAACGGGAATCCGCAGGTTTTTGAACCATTAGAAAGCACCTACAGCGAGGTAGATGCTGTTGATGCCTGGGTGGGACTACTCTCCGAAGGGCATATGAATGGCGCTCTTTTTGGTGAGACCATTATGGTGATCATGGAAGACCAATTCTCTGATCTCAGAGATGGTGATAGATTTTTCTATTTGAATGATGATGCTCTGTCAGCTCAGGAAAAAATGGAGATCTCCGAGACGACCCTAAGAGATATTATCATGAGGAATACTACTGTTGAAATAATGCAGGAGAATGTTTTTCTTGCTACTTCACATGATGACCTCTGCCCGGCAACTCAAGACATGGCTACATTTTCCGGGACGGTTTCTAATCCATTAGGAACACCTGTATCAGGAGCGAGTTTTGAAGCCCATACTCAAGATGGGACACCCATTGGAACTACCGCTGCCGGCACAGGAACATATAATATTTCAGATCTCAGTACCTGTTCTTATTTAAGCCTTACAGGATCATTAGAAAATACCGACTTCCGAAAGGGTGTATCTATCCTTGACCTGGTATTGCTTGCTAGACACCTGGTTGGCCTGGATCCTCTGGACTCCAATCTGAAAATTGCCGCTGGAGATGTAAATGGCGATGATGAGCTGTCAGCATTTGATTTGATAGATCTGCAAAAGCTACTACTATTTATCGAAGAAGATTTTCCAAATAATGTTCCCTCCTGGTCTCTAGTAAAAGAGGGTATAATCGATGATAATTCGATGAACCCGCTGTTGTGGGACAACTTTTTTGAAATGGATTACCAGTTTTTTGTTGCTGATGAAACCGTCAATTGGGTTGCTTACAAAATGGGAGATATATCACAGGAGAACATTCTTCCTTCCCTAAAACAAACCCAAGCTCTTGATCGATCTGAATCTATTGTTATTGCCGATAAGAATTTTAGAAAAGGGGAGATGGTACAAGTCTACATTTCTGGCGATCAGGCCAAAAAATACTATGGACTTCAGGGTGGATTCCAATTTGATAATACTAGTCTTAACCTTTCGAGCGCTGTTTCATCGGAATCTTTTGATTATGATCTGAATAACCAAACTCTGCGTTGGATTTGGTATACAACTGATCAAGGTGATTCGGATGGGATTTTGTTTGAATTTGAAGCCATGAAAGATGGTACTCTCTCCGAAAGCATTCAGTTTTCCGATAAGTATTCTAAGGCTGTCAATCCATCAATGACTGATGTAACTGTTGAATATTCATTCTCACCTATAGCCAATACAAGCTCGGAATCGTTTGCGCTCTTCCAGAATGTTCCTAACCCGGCTAGTCAAGAAACTGGAATTTCCTGGTTGCAACCAGAAGATGCCAAAGTACAGCTTAAAGTCTTAGACCTGAGTGGTCAAGTACTGATGAACAGATCATTCGAAGGACATCAGGGACTGAATAGTTTCGAGCTATCGACAAGTGATCTGGGGACTAACGGTATTCTTCTTTATCAGATTAGTACTCCGTTCGGAAGTGATACTCGCAAAATGGTCATCCAGAGATAATTGATGCTTTAAGAATTTGTCATCATATTAGCAGCTTAAAGCGCAAACTTCTGATGTCAAATACTCCTTATCCACATTTGCTGGCCCCCCTTGATCTGGGTTTTACAACCCTTCGGAACCGCGTTTTGATGGGTTCCATGCATACTGGTCTTGAGGAGGAAAAAGATGGCTTCAGAAAAATGGCCGCCTATTTCGGGGAACGAGCGCGTGGCCAGGTTGGCTTGATAGTTACCGGAGGCATTGCCCCCAATCGGGCAGGTTGGGTAGGACCTTTTTCGGCAAAGATGTCCACTCAATCCGAAGCAGAAAAACATAAGATCGTAACCGAGGAGGTCCACAAATATGATGGAAAAATTTGCCTTCAGATCTTACATACTGGTAGGTATGGGTATCATCCATTGGCTGTTGCACCGTCCCCATTAAAATCTCCCATCTCGCCTTTCAAGCCTTGGACACTTTCAAAAAAAGGTGTGCATAAAACTATCGAAGCGTTTGCAAACACTGCTGAGCTGGCAAAGTTCGCTGGTTATGATGGAGTGGAGATCATGGGCTCTGAGGGCTACCTGATCAATCAATTTATTGCCAAAAAAACCAACAAACGGACCGACGAGTGGGGTGGAGCCTATGAAAATCGAATAAAATTTCCTTTGGAAATAGTTAGAGCAGTTAGAGATCGGGTTGGAAGCGATTTCATTGTGATATTCAGGCTTTCCATGCTTGACCTTGTCAAGGATGGAAGTTCCTGGGAAGAAGTAGTAATTCTCGCAAAGGAATTGGAAAAGGCTGGCGTTACGATCATCAATACAGGGATCGGATGGCATGAAGCTCGCGTCCCTACGATCGCTACCATGGTTCCCAGAGGTGGTTTTTCCTGGGTAACGCAAAGGATGATGGGAGAGGTGAAAATTCCCCTAATCACAACCAACAGAATAAATACTCCTGAACTGGCGGAGAAGATTCTTGCTGAAGGCCACGCTGACATGGTGTCTATGGCAAGGCCCTTTCTAGCAGATGCGGATTTTGTTCAGAAGGCAATGGAAAATAGTTCTCATACAATCAATACCTGCATAGCCTGCAACCAGGCTTGCCTGGATCATGTATTCGAAAAAAAGTCTGCTTCCTGCCTTGTGAACCCCAGGGCCTGCAACGAATTGGAGCTAGTTTCCAGCCCAGCCACTACTTCTAAAAATATTGCTGTGGTCGGAGCGGGACCAGCAGGCCTTTCTATAGCTACAACGGCTGCCTCCAGAGGACATCAGGTTACACTGTTTGAGGCTCAGGACAAAATTGGCGGGCAGTTCAATCTGGCCAAGCAGATTCCTGGCAAATTCGAGTTTGAAGAAACACTTCGGTATTTCAGGGAACTATTGAAATCAACCGGAGTCGAAGTCAGGCTCAACACCAGGGTCAATTCGAGGGATTTGGTTTCCGGAAACTATGATGAGATAATCTTAGCTACAGGCGTAGAACCCCGCAGCATAAGCATTCCAGGCATTGATCATGGTAAAGTGATGTCTTATGTAGAGGTCCTTGAAAGAAAAAGAACAGTCGGGAAAAAAGTCGCCATCATTGGAGCCGGGGGAATTGGGTTTGATGTTGCTGATTTTCTAAGTGAAGAGGATGTGGACCATCAGCCTACTATAGAAGAGTTTATGGTCCATTGGGGCGTTGACCAAGACTATAAAAATCCGGGTGCTTTAATGAACCCGGAGCCTCAGGAACCTGCCAGAGAAATTTTTCTACTTCAAAGATCGAAAGGGAAATTAGGAGCACGGCTTGGTAAAACAACTGGCTGGATCCACCGATCAAACTTAAAAATGAGGAAGGTAAAAATGATCGGCCAGGTCGAATACCTTTCCATAGATGATCTTGGTCTTCATATAAATGTGGCCGGGAAAAAGACCCATCTGGAAGTGGACAACATTATCATTTGCGCCGGACAAGAACCGTTAAGGGACTTGTATAATGACCTCCGGGAAGCGGGCCAAAACATACACCTGATAGGAGGTGCTGAGGAGGCTAAGGAGCTCGACGCAAAGAGAGCCATTGATCAGGGTTACAGACTAGCATTATCTCTGTAAATATGGGTGGCTTTTTTGAAAAAGCTTTCTTATCTTTACCATAAATAGGGTACTTAGTACCCATTTTTAGTACCAAAAACAGTTCAGCCAATTCCTCCCAGGCTGGAATTCTAGTGAATCTCAATGGTTTTAACGGCAGTCAGTTTTTGCTTATTCCTTCAATTTGATTGGAATGGCACTCATTTTGTAGAGGTTACATAGGATTTTCTTTGATATTATCGAAATCCTGCTGCCAAGCCCTTGATTCACTCAACAACCCACGAACATGGAAAATATTAGAACGATAATTGCGGACGACCATCAGTTATTCATTACAGGACTTAGGTCCATTTTAGGTGATTCTGATCAGTTTGAATTTGATGTGGTAGCACTCGCCCACGATGGCGATGAGCTAATGGAAAAACTGAAACTCTACAACCCTGATTTTTTGATCCTTGATCTGAATATGCCAGGGAAAGATGGTTTGGATGTTCTCAAATTAGTCCGAAAAGAAAACCGAGATCTCAAGATCCTTACTCTTACGATGTATGACGATTCCAAAATCGTCAAGTCTGCCTTCAAAACAGGCACAGATGGATATGTTTTGAAGAATGAAGGAAAAGAAGGTTTGTTACGCGGGATCCATGAAGTCCTTGAAGGAAAAACTCACCTAGGCGAAGGAGTTCGTCTGAATGAGGAGCTTGTAACAAATTCGGGTGTGACCATTGAAAGGTTTATTTCTCCTTACGAGGATCGCTTTATCAAAAAGTATAACCTGACGAAAAGAGAGATCGAAATTCTAAGATTGATCACTCAAG
>JABDJM010000091.1 GCA_013002475.1 Saprospiraceae bacterium
CCGGGAGGTATTGATGAGATCAAGGAGAAATTATATGCTCACCCTGATCCCAATGTTTTTTTAGCTAATTTTGTGCCTTACCTAACCAAGTTCAGTTCTTCCACATTTGTCCATTCACTAGTGACAAAAGCTTTTGATGAGTTTGTGGAAAAGCTGATAAGTCAATACATAAACCCAGATGGCCTGGCCGTACATTTCGTCGGGTCCATTGCTGCTAATTTCCAGAATGAACTCAGAGAATCATTAGAAAAGCATTCTTTGATCCTTGGCAATGTTGTTAAGCAGCCAGCGGATGCTTTGGCTCAATACATTATGCAAACACGATAAACCATGTCTCAGGAAATCAAACGATTAGCTGTTTTTACCTCAGGAGGCGATGCTCCAGGAATGAATGCTGCCATCCGGGCAGTAGTCAGAACTGCTACCTTTCACGATCTACATATTTATGGAATAAGGAGAGGATATGATGGTATGATCCAGGGCCAGATCAAAAGGCTGGAAACATCTGATGTAGGTAACATCATTCACCGGGGTGGGACCGTTCTGAAAACTGCCCGTTCAAAGGAATTTCGAACCAAGGAAGGTCGCAAAATGGCTTATGAGTCTCTTATGGCAAATAATATCGATGCCCTGGTAGGCATAGGTGGTAACGGGACTTTTACCGGTTTAGAGATATTTTCAAATGAATATGATATTCCTGTCATGGGGATCCCGGGAACCATAGACAACGACCTGGCAGGCTCAGATTATACTATTGGTTTTGATACGGCAGTGAATACAGCTATTGAAGCTGTAGATAAGATCCGGGACACCGCTGATTCTCACAACCGGCTCTTCTTTGTGGAGGTTATGGGCCGGGACGCAGGTTTTATTGCTTTAAGCACCGGTATTGGATCCGGAGCTGGCTCCATTTTAATCCCAGAAAAGGGAGACAATGTGGATGAACTGATCAATCATTTGAAGATCGGGGTTAGGCGTCGTAAACTTTTTAGTCTCGTGATCGTGGCAGAGGGAAATCCTGGAGGAGGCGCTATGGAAATCGCTGAGAAGGTTAAGGAGAAGTTCGATCATTACGATACCAAGGTGACCATCATAGGTCATTTGCAGCGGGGGGGAGCCCCGACAGGGGCGGATCGGGTGTTGGCCAGCCGACTAGGATTTGGTGCAGTGGAGGGCATTTTGAATGGCCAGAGCAAAGTAATGGTCGGTATCAAAAATGGGGAGATCACTTATACCCCACTCTCCGAGTCCATAAAGCTACCTAAGGAACCTAAAGATGACCTTTTACGAATGGCTGAGATCCTGGCCAGGTAATCAAACATAATCGTCACCTCTTCGATCCGATTTTTCCCATTGTTTTTCAGCCCACTTCAGAAATTTCGGGGTCAGCCGTACATAGACTTCGCAGTTTCCACAATCCAGGCAGACAAAATAATCTTTAACTGCGCTAGATAATTTCATTGCTCCGTATGGAATGTTAGAATGTGACACTGTTGTACCTTTCATTTCGATTACTTTTCTCGATGCACATTTTCCGCATGTGAGAGTATCTTTCATGATCTTTTTTTGTTTAGTTGAAACATTAACAAACCTAAAGGAATTAAAAAATGGGGTATTCTAAATATCACTTCCGGAGTTTGAATAAATAGGAATTCCCCAATGGTTTGTCCATAATAATTTGCCAGGAGTCTGGCCATGGCTGTCATACCACCCCAGATGAAACAGTATCCTAAGCCAAGGCTTGAGAAAATCCCTGGAATGAAAATTAAGATCGCTGCTACGAAATCAAAGATCCCTGCGTACCAAAGAAAAGTATTTGCTCCCGCTTCGCTCAGGCCGAAGAAGTGCATGCACATTTCCACAAAATGCCCTGGTCTAGGGTAATACCCAATGGCATAAAGACCATGGCAGATAAACGTCAGGGCAACAAGAATCTTTAATAACCAGACGAACTTGTTAATGTCGACAGATTTTTTTGCCAACAACCACAAGCAAGCAATGGATCCGAATTGGAGACTGTACTCCAGGAACTGTCCCAGGGAGTAAAATTTCTCTTTGGAGTACAAGAAAGCCAGGAAAATCAAGAGTAATGTTGCAAGGCCAAGAGCCCATTGGAGAAGTTCTTTTGAAACTTTATTCCATAAGAAAACCACCAGAAACGTAAGCAGCAAAAAACCACCAATTATCCCTATTAGCGTGTCAATTTTTCCATCTACCTCAGGGCTGGTAATAAAGTCTGACCAGGTTTCAAATCCAACAAATTTAACAAGCTTCCCCATCAATCCCTGATCCCAAAACAACGTCCTGTACGGCGCATCAAAGAAGAGATGTTGCCATGCTCTGCCCAGAAGAACAGCCAAAGCAGAGCCCCAAACAGTGCTGAATAACAAAAATTCTGCTTTACTTCTACCCCGAAGTTGATCCGGAAAGACAGACATTCTTTTAATTTTATCCTAAAGTAACGCATAAAACGAAAATGTCCTTTTTAAGTATTTACATCACACATCCGGATGAGCATTCCGCAAAGAAGATCTCCGAGCATCTGGTAGCAGAGAAACTAGCCGCCTGCGCCAACATTTTCCCGATCCAAAGTAACTATTGGTGGCAAGGTGAATTTCAAAAAGACGACGAGTGGGTGAGCCTGATCAAGACAACCAAGGAAATGTGGGAGGCTGTAAATGATGCTGTTGAAGAGTTGCATCCCTATGATATTCCCTGCCTTATCAGGCATGAGGTAAAGGCTAATGAAGCTTACGAAAACTGGATAAGGGAAAATGTAAAAAAGTCTGATTGAGGCTTTCTGATTAGGTGCGGGAGACAAAGTCACAAAGTCACAAAGACACGAAGGGAATTCTAAATAGTCGAGGACCTACCCTTTAGGGCCTGCCTGCGTACCGCAGGTAGGCAGGCACAAAGTCACAAAGACACGAAGGATTTAATCCTTCAACAGGGAAAGTATCTTCTATTCGTGATCCTTTAAAATGTTTTTGAATCTATTCCACTCCTGGTGCTTCGGAATATTAGCTTTAATTGTTACTGGCTCCTTTTTAACTGGATGAACAAAGGAAAGCTCAAAACAGTGAAGACAGATCGAAGCATCGGTTAGTGCCTTTTTTGCCCCATAACGAAGATCGCCCTTCAAGGGTGCACCAACAGATTGCATATGCGCTCTGATCTGGTGTGGTCTTCCTGTGATTGGATTCACTTCGTACAAATAATTACCATCAACCTCAGATAGCAAACGATATTCTGTGATGGCTTTTTTTGCATTTGGTGTTCGGTTGGAAGGCTTGTCCATTAACCGGACCTTGTTTTTGGATTTATCCTTAAAAAGGAAAGTTTCTATTCGGCCATTCAACTCATCAGGATGCCATTTAGAAATGGCGAGGTATCTTTTTTGGATCTCCCTTTGTTGGAAAAGGGCATTCATTCTGGTCAGGCCTTTACTGGTTCTGGCAAAAATAAGTGCTCCACTCACTGGTCTGTCCAGCCTATGTATGACGCCCAGGTACACATCGCCGGGTTTATTGTATCTGTGCTTGATGTAAAACTTAACCTCCTCCGAGATTGGTGTATCTCCGGTCTGATCGCCCTGAACAAGTACCCCGGCAGGCTTGTTAATGGCAATAAGATGATTATCCTCGTATATGACCTCTAAATGTCTCAATCTTCCGTTCTTTGAGGGTCAAAAGTACTCAATTGCATGACACTCAGCCTGGCATATTC
>JABDJM010000097.1 GCA_013002475.1 Saprospiraceae bacterium
GTATTAAAAGCGTCTTGTCAGGACGAAGTTGCGACAGCCTTTGGTTTGGAAAAACTTCATCCTCAATCAAATTTTTTCACCTCAATGGAACTTCTTAAAAAATACCCGGGTAGGGTTTTTGAGTTCATGGGATATCTTAAAGACAAAAAAGATTTACCCAGGGATATGCATGTGATTAGCAGGAACCATCCTTTAAAGGCGGACCAAATAAAAAAGAAATTTCAATTAGTTGAAAAGGGACAGGAATATTTACTTGCCACTACCCTTCAAAAAGACAAGAAGGTGATGATGTTAACCCGGCGGATTTATTAATTACTCAAGGATCCTTTTGATCTTTTGGGAAAGAGTTTTTTGCGCTGGCCAAAACAGGATTTCCACTCTTCGGTTTTGAGCTTGTCCCTCAGCATCCACATTGGAACCCAATGGTGAATATTCTCCTTTTCCCGACGCTTTTATTTGTCCGGAACTAATCCCGTTTTCATTTACCAATTCTTTGGTAACGGCTACGGATCGGATCACACTGATAGTCCAATTGTCCGAATATCCACTCTTCGGTTTTGAATTATCTGTGTGTCCCATGATCTCCATCTTAATGGTTGGAAAACGTTGAAGGACTTCCGCAAGTGAAGAAAGAAGATCTTTACCCTCATCCGAAAGCCGGGAGACAGACCCCTTCACAAACAACAGAGGTTCATTCATTGAAAGAAGAAGGTTTTCTCTGGTAGATCGTAAGGTGTAAAAGTTGGGATCCACTTCTGTCAAGGCCAGCCGTAGATCTCCCGCCAGGGTTCCTATGGTGACCACTTCGCCTTCCAGGGTTTTATCAATGTCATCGATAAGGGATTCCAACTCTTTTATCTTTTTATTCCGTGATTCCAGCTTTTGGGCGAGGCTTTCCTGGGATGACGCTGACTTTGCTGAGGTGGCTTCTAATTGGTCCTCCAGTTCTTCTTTTTGCTGCAAAAGATCCTTCCTGATTTTTTCAAGAGTTTCAATAGATCCCTTTTGGGATGCCATGGTCAATTCATGTTCCCGGATATTTTTTTTCAGCAAATTTATCTTTCGGGACAGCTTTCCCATTTCCCCACGTCGTAAGGTTTCGAGGTTGGCTTCCTGATTCGCCAGGGCAGTCAAATGCTTTTTCTTGCTAACGCAAGAAGTAAGGAGTAGGGGGAAAAGAAAAATGAAAAGGTGGAGACGCATTGAATTAGTGGTTAGTATGAACTCGATTCATCAAAGAAATCGAACAAGTATTCATTTTTGAAATCAATCTTAAATTCCTGAAGCAACTCTAAATATTCTTCCTGGAAAGAATTCTTTTTATGGTGATCTTCTTGGTTTAAAATATAATTGATGACTGCTTCAATATTTGATTCGGAATGGGAAAAGGCTCCATATCCTTTTTGCCATTGGAAATTGAATTTTGTGAATCCTTTTTGATTGATCCAATGATTTGAGGATACTTTAATTTCCTCTACCAGCTTGGGAATAAGATTATTCAGATTGTAACGAATAAGGATGTGAATATGGTCTGGCATGGCATATAATGCTAATAGGCTATGTCCATGATTTTTTATTATTCCCGAAATGTATTTTTCAAGCTCAACCCTCCATTGTTTACCAATTAGTGCTTGTCTGTTTTTCACAGCAAATACCAGGTGAAAATATGCCTTTGAATAGGTATCCCCCATGTGCAATTTATATTATGGTGCCTGTCCCAACCTCTTATCTAAATGATTAAGCTACAAAATTCTTGAGCTCCCAAAACACAAAAATAACGGTGCGCTGCCCCTTAAAACTACTCCAAATCCTAGGGCTATAAAAATCTCGGGGCGCTGCCCCTCCTGATTATTTTCCAATTGGAAATCATGAGAAAAGGAGGCCCATAGGGTCCATTACAACTTACTTTTATAATATGACCGGGCTTTGCCCCTTTTGATCCACTACAGTTTCACCAGTGAAAATAAGGTCCAGAGGACCGCCATTTTTGTAGCCCTTCCAATCGTTAATAAATTAAAGGTGCAGAGCACCGTAACAAAAATGGTGGCCTGCATGCCTAGGTCAAGGCTATAAAATCTGGTTCACTATCTTTTTCAGAAATATCGGGGCGCTGCCCCTTAAAACTACTCCAAACCCCAGCGCTGTGTAAATCTCGAGGCGCTGCTCCTCCTGATCATCTACCATTTGGTGGTTGCAAGGGAAGGAAGCCAAGGAGGGGGCTTTACAACTTGCTCAAAAAATATGACCGGGCTTTGCCCTAATGATTCACTACAGTTTTACCAATGAAAATCAGGTCCGGAGGACCATCATTATGGTAGCCCTTCCTATCGGAAAAATTTTTAGGTGCAGAGCCCTGCATACCTATGGTATGACCGTAACAAAAAAAAGGTCTCCACAAATATGGAAACCCTTTTTGTCGTATTGTTATTTTTTGCTTAGCGAAGCCTAAAACTGTTGGCTCCCAATAATCCAATATCTGTATAAACTGCAACCCGATAAAATCCGGTTGACAATTTAGAACCTAGTTCGTGAATAAACTCAAGCCTTTGGTTTGCTTCCAAATTAATCTCCTTTACTTCGGCAGCTAGGATATCCTGAGGTTGTCCATTTACAGAAACCTGGGCTTTGACAGGGTTGATAAGTTTTACAGGAGTGGCTTTGTCATCCGTGATCACCAGGTAAAGTGGTCTTACACCATGATACTTTTCTGGTACATCCGTCAGATCAAAACTAACTCTGATCCTTTTTGCACGCTTTCCTTTTGAAGTTACTCTGGAAGAGTTCTTTTTCTCGATCTCCACCCTAAAAGCAGAAGCCTTGAAATTAGCAAGCGTCAATTTGCCAACTTCTTCCTGGATAGCTGTGTTCAAATTATTCAAAGCGACATTCTCATCCTTGGCAATCCGAAGATCAGACTCCAACAATCCAGTGACCGTTTTTAATGAGTCATTTTCTGCCTGAAGGCTAAAGATGGAATTTTGGAGGGTTGTCCTTGTGGCCAGCAACCCTTCAATTTGAGACCTCATGCTGGTCATTTCTCCAGCCTGTTCGTCTTGTGTTTTTTGAAGGCCTTTGATCTTCCAATTTCGATTAGCAACTCGGGCCTTCTCATCCTTAACCGCTTTAAGAAGAGTTTCATTCTCTGCGGAAAGGCCATCATAGGCTGTTGACAAGCTGTCAATCTCCATTTCGAGGGATTCCTTAAGGGATCCCATATCTCCTAATTGGGTTTCTAAGTCAGTTTTTGCGTCTGCCAGGGAGGCTTTATCGTTTTTAAGCCCATATCCCCAATAACCCACTCCTGCTAGTAGGAGGGCAAGGATGACCGCAACGATTCCCCAAGTGCGATTGTTGTTCATGATTACTGTTTTCTGAATCTAATCTCTTGAAAATCAATTTAAAAGACTTGATTCTGTTTATTAATGTATTATGCAAAAATAGATAAATCCCTGTAATTGCGTTATGTAGAAGCAACACAGCTTCAAATGGTTGCAAAAAAACGCCCGATACTTCCAAAAAAGTACCAGGCTCAGCCTTTATATTTTCTTCTTTATATATCGAAGAGCATCTTAATAGGGTCTTCAAGGATCTGCTTCACCTTGACCAGAAAGGTGACGGAGGTACTTCCATCGATCACCCTGTGATCATAAGAAAGGGCCAGATACATCATAGGTCTGATCTCCACCTTACCATCAATTGCGACTGGACGTTGAATAATATTATGCATGCCCAAGATCGCCGATTGCGGCTCGTTCAATATTGGTGTACTCATCATAGACCCGAAGATCCCACCATTTGTAATGGTAAAAGTTCCACCAGTCATTTCCTCAAGGGTTAGCGTTCCTTCTCTTGCCTTGCCTGCTAATTCTTTGATCTTGTATTCGATCTCATGGAAGCCGAGGGACTCACAATTTGGGATGGGTGGAACAACCAGGCCTGTAGGGGTGGAAATAGCGATAGATATATCCGCATAGTCATGATAGACAATTTCATTCCCCTCCAACCTGGCGTTTACATCCGGCATATCCATAAGCACCTGTGAGCAAGCTTTTGCAAACAAAGACATGAAGCCAAGCTTGATTCCATGCTTTTCTACAAATTTCTCCTGATGCTTTTTTCTTAGGGCCATTACATTTTTAAGGTCCACCTCGTTAAAGGTGGTTAGCATGGCTGTGTTATTTTTCGCGGAGACTAAACGACTGGCTATCGTTCGCCTCATACGGCTCATCTTCTTACGGCTAGTATTGCGACTAAAGGAAGTAGCCGGGGCTATTGGTTGCGGAGCCTCTGAACCATTTTTCTGCGGAGTTTCAACTTTGGCAGCAATTGCATCCTGCTTGGTAATTCGGCCTTCAACACCGGTGCCGGTAACTGCAGTAGCTGGGATTCCCTTTTCAGTGAGAATCTTTGCTGCAGCAGGACTTGGATGTCCTGAAGCATAGCTTGCGGCTACAGGC
>JABDJM010000107.1 GCA_013002475.1 Saprospiraceae bacterium
TCACTATCCTCAGCAGTATCCTCCATTCCTTCTTCTTCATCGGTGAGCAATTGATTGATATCTAAGTTATTTGATTGAAGATCAAATGATCCCTTCATAGTCGTTTCAGGCATAACCAGAGCAAGAAAATTCTCTACGCTGGCAGTCCCGGTAAAATCCGATTTGCCGTATTCGCCTACAAGGTTTTTTATATCCATGGATCGCGGCGTGAGATCGACATCAGCGGTACGGATCCTAATCGATGGCTGTCCGGCGACATCATAAATCAGCTGGTCTACGCTGGCAACTCCGCCAAAGTCCAGATCATTAATATTACCGGATTGGATTTGGCTGAAGGAAGCTTTCCCTTCCAGATCCGTTGAGATCTGTCCACCTAGTTCCTGTACACCCTCCATAGGTATGAGCTTATGAACAAGGTTCAGGTCTAAATTCCCTTTGATCTTTCCATCGAATCTGGGGTCGCTTTCCATGTTTTCGAGATGGACACGGGCCTCAAAGGGTTCGTCATCTAGTAGAAAACGAAATTCAGGAATATCGATCTCAATTCCATCCATATTGTCAAGGTCCCCAGCAATGGTTCCTCTGGTAAATATCTTGCTGATCCCTCCTCGAATATCAGGGTACTTTACGGTTCCGTCCTTAATTTCTAACTTAAGATCAATGGCGGGCATTTCGCCTGTATCCCCATTATAGATTCCGGCTACAACTCCCTTGAGAGTGAAAAGCCCAGTAGCATTTATTTTTTCAAAACCCTTTGTAAATGCACCCGGCAGCATGGATAGAACTTCCTTGAAATCATTTCCCGGGGCAGAGATCGAAAGATCGATGTCGTAAGCAGGTGCACGGTCACTGATTGTACCCTCAGCCAACAGCCGCAATGCATTCAATCGAAGATCATTCTCCTTTATCCGGTACAATCCATTTTCAAGATCTATACCCAGAACAAGGTCACCTTCCAGACGATCGTTTTTCAAATACTGAACCTTTTTGTTTCCATAACTCAGCTTGTTAATTACTGTTTTTGTTTTGAGGTCAAAAAGGTCTTGAGTAAACTTACCCTGTCCAGAATGATCGATACCAATGGCCATTATCCGGGTTCCTCCCTGTTGATCTACGTAATTCAAATTGCCCTCTTTTATTTGATATTTATCCAGGTTGGCGAGAAACGAGTATTCTTGTTTTACGGTAGCCGGGTCTGAATTGGAGGATTTGGAAATATTATAGTTGGCCTGGCCATCTGATAGGACGAGGAGGTTCACATGTGGTTGATCAATCAATATCTCATTGATCTGAATTTCTCTGTCAGCAAAAAAGATGGAAAGTAAGTCAAAGTCCAAAGCTGCTTCGGAGGCTTTAACCAAATTCTGTCCGGAAAACTCATTTCTTCCGGTGATGGAGAATTCATCCAGGCTGCATCGCAAGTCTGGAAAGGAGGAAAAAAAGCTAAGCTTTACATCCTTGAAATCTACATCTGCATCCAACTGTGCATTAATATCTTCTTTGATAAACTCCTTGATCTCGTCTGAATAAAGGAAGGGAATGGCAATCATAGCCACGATTCCCAACAAAATTATCACAACCACAAGGCGAAAGAGAATTCGTAGAGCCTTCTTCATTTTTCTAATCTGGTTTAAGAATGATAGGTGGCTTCATAGGAAACACCTACTTTTGGAGGCCCGCACCTAAACAAGCCTCACAATTAAGACGTAAAAATAGACAACCTGAATACAGAAGGCTCATAAAATTTTATGCAAAATCCCCAAGTATCATATATCTGGATCGATAATCAAAAGGAGTTATCAGCCTTTGCGGAGGAAAATCGAAATGTGGAATGGATGGGCTTTGACACAGAGTTCATAGGGGAGAGACGGTTTTATACTCTCCTTTGCCTGATCCAAATCTCCAGTCCAAAGGGTTTTTACCTTATAGATTGCATTACCTTAAAGGATCTTACCCCAGTTTTTAAACTTCTGCAGGATCCAAACATCGAGAAGATCACACATGCCGGGGAGAATGACTACAGGCTATTATACCAACAGTACAAGGTGCTTCCGAAAAACGTCTTTGATACCCAGATTGCCGCAGGTTTTGCCGGATATCGATATCCATTAAGTTTCGCAAAACTGGTTTCCCGGGAAACCAACTTTAAAATTTCAAAAGGCTATACGGTATCGGATTGGAGAAAACGTCCAATGGACAAAAAACAGATCCGGTATGCTCTCGAGGATGTAACGCCCCTGAAAAAATTACATTCCAAACTGGTTGGAAAACTCCAGCGTCTTGAACGCATGGGCTGGCTAGAAGAGGAAATGGTTAAATATCAAAATCCAAAACTCTTTGAATTTTCGCCTTATAAAGAAGCATTTTCGAACAGTCTGATCAATGGTCTTAAAACAAAGGAGAAACTGTTCCTACTCCGATTGTACAAATGGCGAATTGATCTGGCCAGAAAAAGAGATCACTCTAAGGAGATGGTTTTACCCTCCAAGTTTATCTCCTTTATTTTGAAAAATGTCAAATCAGGAAGAGAAGCTCTAGAGGGGCATAGACGATTGCCACCGGAGGTGGTCAAAAAACATTGGCATGAATTCAAGGCTTTATACCATGAGGAAATAACCCAGGAAGAACAGAATATCCTAAATCTGATCCCAACTCGTTCGGACATCAAGAATAAGGATGATTCCACAGTTAATTTATTGCTTGACCTGGTTAAATTTCACTGCAATAAGATCCAACTTTCCTCTGAACTTCTGTTCTCCGGTATAAATCTTAAAAGAATGCGGATGGATTCGAATTTCTTCGATGATGGCCTCAGTACCGGTTGGAGAAAGGATGTTCTTGGTCCTCTTTTGATCAATTGGTTTAAAAATCAGGACCAACTTGATATCCGCATTACCAATGAAGAGTGTGTTATCCGGATGAAATAGGGGATAGGTATCTTATCTTTGGCGGAAATCCTTCTGGTGATAAAATCATTATTAACGGTTCAGGACCTGGAGATCTCCTTCCACCTACAAGGAAGAGAGCACAACGCCGTTAAGGGTATCTCCTTTGATCTGCAGCCTGGGGAGTTCCTCGGTGTTGTTGGTGAAAGTGGATCCGGAAAATCAGTTACAGCTCTTTCCTTATTACAATTGTTAGTGAAAAATGGCCAGGTAAAGGGAAATTCCTCTTTTCTGTTCCATGGAGGTGAGGAGCTCGACCTGTTTTCCCTGGATAGAAAAAGCCTGGAAAAGGTACGGGGATCAGAGATTGGTTTTGTTTTTCAGGACCCCCAAAGTGCCCTGAATCCAACTATGCGATGTGGTGAACAAGTATTGGAAGCCTGTAATGAAGAAAAGAAGGAAAAAGTCTTTGAGTTATTTGAACTTGTACAGATCAAGGACCCTGAAAGAGTCTATGATTCCTATCCTCATCAGTTGTCTGGTGGGCAACGTCAGCGGGTAATGATTTCCATTGCTGTTGCTAAGAATCCCCGCCTACTCATATTAGATGAAGCAACTTCAGCCCTGGATGTGATCATTCAAAAGGAGATCCTTAAGTTGATCAGAATGCTGAAAAACGAAATGGGGTGTTCGGTAATATTCATTAGCCATGACCTTTCCCTTGTTTCAAGTTTGTCTGATAGGGTTCTTGTTATGCAAAAGGGGAAAATTGTAGAAGCAGGAAGCTCCCAAATCGTTTTATCGAATCCTTCCCATCCCTACACCCAAAAACTGGTTGCAAGTGACCTTGGGATCAGGAAGGAAATGCACAGGGAAGCTACTGGAGGGCCAACTGAAGTATTACTTAGGGTTACTGATTTGGAGATCCTGTATCCCCGAGCTGACCAGGGACTATTTGCAAAGAAGAAGCCGGCCTTCATTGCGGTTGACCGGGTTAATTTTGAACTTTTCAAAGGGGAAACCTTAGGGCTTGTTGGTGGATCCGGCTCAGGTAAATCTTCAGTAGCTAGAGCCTGCGTTGGATTGCTCGACACCTCCTCAGGTAGTATCGAGTTTGAAGGAAGGCATGTCAAGACCTATTCTAAAAGTGATTGGAAAGAGTATCGTGGAAAAGTGCAGATCATTTTTCAGGACCCTGGAAGTAGCCTTGACCCGAGATATACCATTGGCAGATCGATCACTGAGGTATTAAAATACCATCATAAAAAACTTCAGAAAGAAAGGCTTAAACCAAAGGCCCTGGAACTTTTGAATCTAGTTGAGTTATCCCCAGGTTATTTTGATCGTCTCCCTCATGAATTGTCTGGAGGAGAAAAACAAAGGGCGTGTATAGCCCGTGCTCTGGCAATAGAACCTTCGGTGCTGGTGTGTGATGAGATTACTTCAGCCCTAGACGCAACGGTTCAGAAAAACGTGTTGGACTTATTGAAGGATCTTCAAAAAAGATTAGGTCTAACCTATCTTTTCATATCTCATGATCTACGGGTGGTAAGTTATATGAGTGACCGGGTTGGGGTGATGGAGCATGGCCGAATCGTAGAAATCGGAAAAACCCAAGAGATCTTTGAAGATCCCAAATCGCTTTATACAAAGAAGCTTATTGAAGCTATGCCATAAAAAAAGCCTCCCCACCGGGGAGGCTTTTTTTATCAATATTTTTCCTGTATTAGATCTTTGAAAATGGAATCGTAGAAATTCCCTTTCCATCGCGAACTGTAACATAATAAGTGCCAGCAGGAAGAGCGCCAACATGGAAACTTGTATTTCCAGTTTGGTAATTTTTCCTTGTCACTTCATATAGTTGCTTTCCAGTGTTGTCTGTAATGTGGAAAGTAACCTCAGAAGTCTGAACCTCAAGATCAAGATCCACTGTCAAGAAGTCCTCAACCGGATTTGGATATGCTTTTAGCTCTCCAGCAATTGGAGGAGCATTTACATTACTTACTTC
>JABDJM010000116.1 GCA_013002475.1 Saprospiraceae bacterium
CCTCTCAGAATCCTGTGGTAGTCTATGACACTCCAGGGACCTATTCAGTCACCCTGAATGTTGAAAATGAGGTGGGTGAGGATGTCCAGATTCAAAACAATGTGATTTCTGTTGGCTCAGGGCCGGCAGGAAATATTAGCTATTCCGAGGATGGTCTTGAAGTCTCATTTAACTCCAACCAAATGGGTGGTGATACCTTCTTATGGAACTTTGGGGATGGTAATACTAGTAGTGATGAAAATCCAGTATATACTTATGGGACTGAAAATATTTTCCAGGTTTCACTTACGATAACTAATGATTGCGGCACTGAGACATACCAGGAGAGCATCGACCTGACAATTCCACCGATTGCGGCATTTACTGTTGACAACCAAGTCATATGCCCAATGGAGTCTGTGCAATACACAAATGTCAGTACAGGAACTGTTAATTCCTGGTCATGGGAATTTCCTGGAGGAAGCCCGGCGGAAAGCAGCAATGAAAACCCACTTGTCCAGTATTCATTTACTGGAGTTTATGATGTATCCTTGATTGTCTCGGGACCAACAGCATCAGACACCATTACCTTCCAGAATTTTGTTACGGTTGATGGATTTCCCGAAGCATCGTTTTCCTCCTCTAGCGCTGGCACTTCAGTTTCTTTTGTTTCAAGCTCAACAAACACGGATACCTATTTTTGGGAATTTGGAGATGGAAACACTAGTTCCGAAATAAACCCGACTCATCTGTATGCAGAAGAGGAGATCTATACAGTTAGTCTTACAGTGTTGAATGATTGTGGAGCCGATATAATAACTCAGGAAATTGACCTTACGATCGCTCCGGTGGCAGGCATTACTGCCAATTCCCTTGAAGGATGTGTGCCTGAGGAGGTCCAATTCACAAGTATATCGACCGGAACTATTAGTTCCTGGGAGTGGACATTCCCAGGGGGGACTCCAACCACAAGTACGGAAGAGAACCCCTTAATTACCTATGATAACACTGGAATATTTGATGTTAGCCTAACAGTGAGCAATCCATATACATCGAATACGATCTTATTGGAAAACTACATCACCATCGGAGTGGGACCCACTGCAAATTTTGGTTCTTCCGTAAATGGTCTTGATGTTAATTTCTCTTCAACATCACAAAACGGGGATTCGTATTTTTGGGAATTTGGCGATGGTCAAACAAGCCAGGAGGAAAACCCTCAACACACTTTTCTGGAAGAGAGCATTTACTCGGTTAGTTTGACGGTTACAAACGATTGCGGTTCAGATGTTTTTGTTCAGGATGTCAATTTAACAACCTCTCCGATTGCCGGGATAACGGCAAACCAGGTCGAGGGATGTTCCCCTGAAGAGATCCAATTCTTTAGTAATTCCTCAGGAACTATTGAACAATGGGATTGGAGTTTCCCTGGTGGGAATCCAGGTACAAGTAGTGATGAGAATCCTTTGGTCACATATGATGCCCCCGGGCAGTACGATGTGATCCTAACCGTAAGCAACCCCTTCGAGTCCAATACTATTACTCTTAATAATTATGTCACCATTGGGCAAGGACCAACAGCATCTTATTTCTATTCAGAAAATGGGTTAACTATATCATTTGCTAATAATTCCTCAGGGGGAACTTCGTATCAGTGGAATTTTGGAGATGGTGGTACAAGCACTCTTGAAAATCCAAACTATACTTTCCCAGAAGAAGAGATATATGATGTTACGCTAATCGTGACCAACGATTGCGGTACCGCTGAGGCAAGCCAGACCATTGACCTGACCATTCCGCCAGTGGCCGCTTTCACTGTCAATATGGTTGAAGGATGTATTCCTGAGGATTTACAATTTACCAGCACCGCAAGTGGGACGGTAACCACCTGGGCCTGGGAATTTCCGGGTGGAGAGCCATCCACAAGTACAGCTGAAAACCCCCTGGTTACCTATAATTCTCCGGGCACCTATGATGTTTCCCTGACGGTAGGTAATCCTTATCAATCCAACACCATGGTCCTCGAAGATTATGTTTCTATTGGGATTGGACCAAGCTCAGATTTTTCTTTTACTCAGAATGATCTTCTGGTAGATTTTAGTTCTAATTCTTCGAATGCCGCTTCGTATCTATGGGACTTTGGTGATGGAGAGACTAGTACACTCGAAAACCCTTCTTATTCCTTTAATGAAGAAGGTATTTACCAGGTTAGCCTTGTTGTAACCAATGACTGTGGGACAGATATTAGTACTCAAACAGTAAATCTGACCACGATACCAATTGCAGGAATTTCTGCAAATGCCACCTTCGGTTGTACACCTGAAGAGATCCAGTTTCAAAGTCTTTCCTCAGGTACGATAACTACTTGGGAATGGGATTTTGAAGGTGGAACACCTGCCATTAGCAATTTGGAAAACCCCTTAGTTTCTTATGGGAATCCCGGTACCTATGATGTGACCTTGACAGTTAGTAACCCCTTTGAATCAAATACTATTGTCTTAAATGATTATGTGACAATTGGATCCGCTCCAACGGCTGGGTTCACCTATTTGATTATGGATCAAACGGTCACCTTTTCTTCTAACTCAAGTTTCGCAACCGACTATTCCTGGAATTTTGGAGATGGCTCTTTAAGTACAGAAGAAAATCCGGTTTACACATATTCGAGTGAGGATAGTTTTGAAGTGACATTATCAGTATCTAATGATTGTGGTTCCGATTTGACATCCCAGGTTGTCAACTTAACTACAGCACCCAATGCAGTAATACAGGTTAACGGTGAACCTTCTGGATGCCCGGGAACTGAAGTTTCCTTCTCCAGTATTTCGACAGGGACAATTACAGACTATCTGTGGGATTTCCCAGGCGGTACCCCTTCTTCAAGCACTGATGCTAACCCAATTGTTGTTTATGAAAATCCTGGTGTTTTTGATGTAAGTCTGACCGTTAGCTCCTCTGCTGGTTTAGATCAGGCAACCCTTCAGAATAGTATTCAAATTGGGGCTCTTCCAACGCCAATTTTTGTTGTTAATAACCAAAGCCCCGTCTTCTCTTTTGATAACCAAAGCCAGGACGCGGCTAGCTATCATTGGGATTTTGGGGACGGAAATGAAAGTACCCTTGAAGATCCACAACATGAGTTTAATGAGGATGGGACCTATACGGTTACTTTAAGCGCTACAAATGAATGTGGAACTATTACCACAAGTCAGATTGTAGAGGTGGTTACTCTACCATTCCCGGCATTCGATGCGAATCTAACGATCGGATGCTTACCACTAGTGGTACAAATGGAGGATGAAAGTAACGGGTTTGTGGAAAACTGGAATTGGTCCTTCCCAGGTGGAAATCCTGAAAGTTCAACTGAACAAAATCCAATAGTCACTTATGATTCTCCAGGATTTTATGATGTAATCCTTTCTGTTTCTAATTCCGCTGGAAGCATTTCTACCTCAAAACTAAGTTTCATAGAAGTGCTGGAACAGCCTACCTCCGACTTCACTTTCATGCAGGATGGGAACATGGTTTCATTTGATAACAATTCTACAGACTTTGATAATGTTTTCTGGGAATTTGGAGATGGAGAAACAAGTACACTATCAGATCCGGAACATGAATTTGATTCGAATGGCACATTTACGGTAACGCTGGCAACCACCAATATTTGTGGTGAAGCGACCTTTACCCAGGATATTCAAATAGATAATATTGTCGCACCAGTGGCCCTGTTCGAAGGGACAGAGGTTTCATGTGCACCTGCAGAAATAACTTTTCAGAATTTGTCAAGTGAAAATGCTAGCTCATGGTCTTGGGAATTCCCTGGTGGATCTCCGGAGACATTTGAAGGAGAGACCCCTCCAGCGATTTTGTATCAGGTTCCTGGTATGTATTCAGTAACACTGATTGCATCAAACTCTGCAGGTGCAGATACATTTTCACTTCAAAATGATGTACTCATTCAGTCAGATCCAATTTCCACAATTGAATATTTGGTAAACGATTTAGAAGTTTCGTTTAATTCCCAAAATGAAGAATCCACAGAATACAGTTGGGACTTTGGAGATGGGCAGACCGTAATGGGATCTGAACCCGTACATGAATATTCAGATTATGGAGTTTATGTTGTCACGCTTCAGGCGACAAACTCTTGTGGCACACAATCCTCAGAAATTACAATTGATTTAACTGATCCGGGAGCTTTGGGTTCTCCTGTACCCCAGTTTTCGGCTGATCAGGAAGAAGGTTGCCTTCCTTTTGAGGTTCAATTCTCGGATGAAAGTACGAACGCACCAGACACTTGGAATTGGGTATTCGAAGGGGGAACACCATCTACTTCCACTGACCAGAATCCGATTGTTACTTATTCTTCCCCAGGGGTTTTCCAGGTCGAGCTGACGGTTAGCAATATGTCGGGGGATAGCAGCATTTCTGTTCCTGCTTACATTTCGGTAATTCCACAACCTATAGCACAGTTTGAGTTTGACCTTGCATCTGGAAATCAAGTCAACTTTGTGAATAATAGTTCTTTTGGAACCAGTATGAGTTGGGACTTTGGTGATGGGAATGCAAGTACCGAACTTGATCCTTCACATGTCTATGATGAACCTGGTCAGTATGACGTTACTCTAACAGTCACTAGTATTTGTGGAAGCTCCAGTACTGTCCAAGCCATTCAGATAATCTCTTCAAACTCTGCGGAATTACCTGGGGTTTCAAGATTGACCCTGTTTCCCAATCCATCCCAGGATAACTTTTATTTGAGCTTTGAGCAAAATGGAAACAGCCCGTTGTTTCTTGAAATGATTGATGTGTTGGGTAAAAGGGTTTACTTTAAACCGTTGTCAAGTTCCACACTTATTCAAGAGGAAATCTCCCTTGGAGACCTTTCTTCGGGGACCTATTTTCTTAAGTTGAGTAGTCAGAAGGGAGCGATTTTCAGAAAACTGGTTTTGCAAAAAATCTAAGTGCTAACGGCCGGCAGGTCGATTTTGGTCAATAAAATCAGAAGGGATTAAAAAGCCGAAATGATCTTCGGAGTATCCAGGGCCGAGTGACATGTTTATAAAATCTCTTACTTCCAAATGAAGGTGTGCAGAATACCTTCCATTGGCTGTACCAATGCTTCCTAACTTTTCTCCTCGTCGGACAAGTTGTCCGGGCTTAACATATCTAGAATGCAAATGCGCATAAATGGATTCGACATATTCGTAATCATTTCCCTTAGGAAGCTTATGAACAATCCGTATTACATTTCCCCAGCCACAGCATACATCTTTTGAAAAGGTAACCAGGCCATTTCCAATAGAATAAACCGGGTCTCCTAAGTCTGAATTTCCTCCAGTCACTCTATTCCAATCCTCTCCCAGATGACTGTCCTGCCCAAATTCCTGGGCCTTAAAATATCTTTTTCCATTAGGTACCCCAACAGGGTAGTCAAAACCATCCGCCTGGAAGTCTTGGTTAAAGAAGAAGATGGAATCATATTTCGATAGGGGAATACTTGGAAAGAAATCTCTTGTGGATGTGTCTCTTTCCATATGTCTTACCCGGATAGCCTTGGTAGGTTGTGCCGGGGTTTCAAAATAAACTTTCGTAGCAAGAGATTTTGAAATGTCTCGTTGACTATCTCTGCATCCCAGGAGCAGGGAGAATACCAGAAGAATGAATAGTGTTTGCTCGGGCCTCATAGGATTATTAAATAAAGGGGGCCAGTTACAAAATTACGAAATCCCAAAAATTATTGTTTAAGCCTTTTGAACAATTATGGAAAAATCCCAGAGGAAGCTCTGTAAATCGCTGATTACCAGTTGTTAATATTCAATTTCCACTTACCATCAATCATAAATATGGCCCAAGATTTGCTTTCTGATAGTAGTCAGTATTGCCTTCCTGTTTCTGACTCTTGAAATACCGTGATTACGCGTTCATAACTATCACATAATCAAGACTTTAAGAATGATTTAATTCACCAGAATTACGCAACAGACTATTATGTGGGAAATCCAATCCAGGTCATTTTGGAAAGGCACCTTGGCTTTACTGGGGCTGCTCTCACTTTTTTTCCAAAAAATCGACGCCCAACCAACGAACGACAATCCTTGCTCTGCGATCTATTTGGATCCACTCGCCTGGAATGACGTTTGTACCCCAGGGAATGCTATAGCTACTAATAACATAGGAGCAACCGACTCTGGGATAACACCTCCTTCCTGCGGTACTTATTCAAACAACGATGTTTGGTTTACGACCACCTTACCGAATAATGGTTTTCATATCGAGGTTGAGTTTTCGTCTGGAACAGTGAATCCTGAATATGGGTATGAGGTATTTGTAGGTTCTGCTTGTGGGTCCTTGACATCGATTGATTGTCAGGTTTCATCTGGTGGATCAAATTTGATCATCGAAGATGGGTGTCATTTTGAATATTCTGGAGAGCAAGTTTGGATAAGGTTTTGGGATGAAAATGGAGAAGCCGGATCAATTGATGTTTGCGCAAAGTATAGAATACCAAATTATAACCCTGCTTTAGGAGATTGTCCTCCGAATTTTCATGCTGCTGATGCTTGTTGTGATGCAGTAATATTATCGGATGAGCTAGATGGATTTTGCGGAAACAATGGAAATTTTGCTGCTGGTCCAAATGTAGTTGGACCACCGATATTTAATGCAGTTATTGAAAATAATTCCTGGCTTGCATTTACCGCTGTTGAAGATTCAGTGGTAATAGATATAACTTCAAGTTCATGTACCATAGGAACTGGTTTACAAGCACTCATATTT
>JABDJM010000118.1 GCA_013002475.1 Saprospiraceae bacterium
CCTTGTTCAGGTCCCTGATAAAATAATTGGGTGGTTCTTCTTCTGACTCTCTTCTGGTCAGGACCTTTCCATTCTCAACATCCAGCAAATAGGAGACAGCCTCATAGTATGGTGCCTCACTTCTCCATAGCCTTTCACTTTCCCCGGTTGCTGGATCGTACTTGTCCAAGAACGGTCTGTTCCCTTCAGGAGAAGCTCCCTGACCCGTCATAAAAAGCTTTCCTCCTTTATCAAAGTGAAGAACGTATCGTCCAAATTCGTTTCTCTTCGTTCGAAAGTTTCCGGGATCATTGTAACTGTCCTCCCAGCTGCGGTCAAAAAGAACTTTTTTCTCCATTCCTGGATCTTCAGGGTTCCATACGCTCGTGACCTCACGTCGGTCAGTCCACCACCATTCATAGATGATGGCAAAGTCATCTTTACCCCAGTTAATTCCTCCGTACCGAAGGCTGGTTTTGGGCCCGGCAGTTGGCTTGCTATCAAAAGGTGCCTCCCAAAGAAAAACCTGATCTCTAAATTCTGCCTCAGACTTTGGATCCCCTCCATCCAGAGCCTCTACATAAGATATAACAGCCTCTTTATTCCCTTGCCACGAAAAAGATCTTGGCCCCTTCCTGGTGGCGCCAAAACCTTTGGGGATATTTTCGGCCAAAGCGATCTTGGCAATATTTTTCACCAACTTTCCATCCTGGTTATAGACATCTATACTTTGCGGAAACCTGGAATAGGGGACTAGGTAGGAGTATGGTTTTTCCAGGCTTGTGGTCATCAATAATTGTCCATCTGGAGAAGAACTAAGTGAACTATAGATTCCTTCACCTAGGAAAGGCTCCACTGTCGAACTGGCTGCATCCACCTTTACCAAACGGGCAGCAGTGTAATAATCAAACAGATCTATGTCATGCTGATTTTTTAGCAAATCCTGATAGGTTCTGACAGGCGCCTTTTCTCCATCGTTAGATTGGATAGTAGGTCCGTTGGGAATGAAAGTTTCTTTGGGCGAATCAGATCTGTTTTCAACAAGCGCTTTGACGATTAGCTTTCCGCTATTGCCCATCCAGGTATAGGGATTTCCGCGCATGGCATCATTGATCTGAATACCCGTTATGGGTTTGGCAATGCGGAATTTCATGCTTACGATCCACAAGCCAATGTTGTCAGGATCGGTATTGGTGAAGGCAAAGAATTTTCCATCTGGAGACCAGCTTAAGTTTTCAAATTTGCCACCTTTTGGAAGCCCACTAATTTGAAAATCTTTTCCTGTTTCTATCTGCTTCAGGGAAAAGCCATTGTAATGCCCCGATCTGCTAGATCCGTTTGTCCTGGGTTGGATCCGTAGTCCCGCTAGACGCAACTCGTCCTGGGCCACCTCTTCAATTCCAGGCAATGCAGGCAGAGAGGCCAGCAGCATCCACTGTCCATCCGGGCTTAGGTTGGCCCTCGGAGTAGGTGGAGCATCTATCAGACTTTGAATGACAGGATCCGGACTTTGGTAAGCCAGGGATTCCTGGGCTTCAGCAGGAAAAATCATAAGCATTACTAAAATGACGGCGGCAAAAGTACGAAGCAGAGGATAGAAGATCATTTACTGATTTTTTTGGTTCGCACCGAAAATAAAAAATCAGCCGGGCAGATAAGAAGATTGGATACCTAAAGACGGGAAAAATATTTTGGCCATTTTAAATAAGCTCATCCAGTTATTTTACATCTGATTTTATCCTAATACCTAAGTCATTGAAAAAGGCTTGCTTAGATAGATTTCTTGTTTATCTTAGCGATGGATTTAGGTCCAAAATAAAAACTATGAAACACTTAAGCCTATCTCTGGCCATCATGCTAGTGGCCGGAACTCTTGTATCCCAAGACACAGATAAATCCATATTCTCCATTCATTTAGGCTCTTTCGTTGAAATCCATGCAGATGATTTTGCTGATGCCCGATCACTTGGGTTTATGTACTCAGAATCATATAGTGATCATTTGACGGAGGTCTTTTTGGGAGAATTCAAAAACAAAACCGAAGCAGAAAGGATCCTTCAGCAAGCGCAGCTCCTGGGTTTCAATGACGCCTATATTAATGAGCGGACATTGAAAGCCGGGGAGGATGCGACTGTGATCCAATTGGGAGTGGAGATCGCTTCCGAAAAAATCCACTGGGGACAATACACCGCAGCACAACCACTTTCTGTCGTCCTTTTAGGCGAGCAGGTTCGGGTTGTGACTGGCCCTTTCCCTTCCGAAGAAGCAACTATTAAGCAACTAGAAAAACTTCAAAAGAAAGGCTTTGCAAATGCCTTTATGAGGTCCGTGCACTCACTACGACTACACCCTATTTCAGAATTCGAGGCACCCGGCTTATTTAATCCCGAGCCGGAACCCTTGGTCGTCGAAAACCCAACACCAGCACCGGTAATTTCTATCCCAGAGCCTGATTTTTCAGAGGCCCTGACGGAAGAAGCGGTGGCGGTTGAACTTTCTCCACCCCCGGTTCAGGCAATTCCGGAAAATTATGTTCCTGAATTCACCGCCCGTTCCGGGGCTAACACTCAATTAGCCCTTCCAGAAATCCGAATGGATATCAAAAGGACTTCTGCTCTTAAACTTCAATCAGCCCTGAAGTTAGATGAGTATTATGGTGGCTCCCTGGATGGCATATACGGCCAACTTACCAGCGGAGCTCTCCAGGAATATTTTAACAATGATGCTCAATGGAAAAAAATCCAGATCCTAAAAGACTATCTTCCTACGGAAAGGATCAGTCTGAAAGATGCTCTTGAGAATGCCATTGATATGATCCTTACCGATCCCTCTATGGCAGAGCAAAAGTTAGAGGGTTTTGATCACCCACTTGCCAAAGGATACCTTGCTTATCTTTTCCACACAAATAAAAATGATCTGGAGAAAGTAAATGATCTTATGAACGCAGCTAATAAGGTTGCCTACCAAAAGAATAATCCTCCGATTGATATTTCAGTTGATTATAACTATAAAAAACTTGAACAACTACTTGGCCATCTTGCTCTGATGCACGCTTCCCATCTAGAGGTAGCTGCTCCTTGCTGGTTGTTCCAAAGGCACCCGGATGAAGCCAGGTCTGCTTTCCAAAAAGTTTCTGATTACAGAGTTGAACCCTGTGACCCATTTATGGATTGGGAAATGCTCGCAACTCTGAAACTGGTGGCTATGGAGTTAGATCCGGCCCCCCAAAAAGGCAAAGCAACGGAAATCGATCTGGCTTCTATTCGGTCCAAACTTTTTATCAATCCCAAACCCCTTACCACTCGAGAGCAGAAGCACATGCTTAAGTGGTACGAAGAATTATGGGCAGGTTTTGATGCCTGGTTGACTAAAGACCCTTTGCATCAAAAATTAGCGTCCCCGTTAAAAATATCCTTTTTCCAAAGCCAGGTTTTACTCGAAGATTATTACCTGGATAAAGGATTTTCTTATGCGGAAGCAAAGCCCCTTGCGATCACCGTTTTAAAAACCATTGTGAATGATCACCTCAAGACCTACAAGAGCTAGAGTTAGCAATTAATTTTTTGGTATTGAGCCGTCCGAATTCGGGCGGCTTTTTTTTATTCACCAACTACGTGGAAAAGGATATCCAACCTCACATTGATAAAGCTTGAAGGAACCTCTCTGGTGTCCAATCTCAATTCCATGTTGATCCAGGATTCCTCAAAAAAATCACTGGCATCGATTAAGGTGCCAGGAATATTCAGAATATCAGATTGGTTGAATGGGATTTCCGGCGTCCAAAATGCTTCAGATTGTCGTCCTACCTGGTCGGAAAAAAGGTAGAGAGAGGCCTCCCGTATAAAGCTAAGGCTGGTATTATCGAACTGCACGCTCATCCGGGTACTGGCAGGATTTATCCGCTTAACTCTGCTGGGATCAATTCCTTGCTGAGTCAGAATGTTTTGGTAATTGTTGGGCAGGTTTGGGAACTGAAAAAAGTGATCTTCAAAAATATTTATCCCCGCCGGGATCTCAAATTCAACCCTGAAAGGTATCTCAGCTAATAGATTCAATGGTTCTTCATCACAGCCCTGGCATCCTAACAGAAGGACCATGGAAAGAGCGGCAAAATAGAATTTCAGTTTTTTCATTCATCACAAATAACGGTCTTCTGGCAAGAAAAGTCTGAGATTACCATTCTCAGCTCTGTTTTTACTATCCAAAATGCCATCTGATTTACGAAAATCCTTACTTTCAAACTTAAAGCGAAATAGAAAAACCATGGGAGAACAGCGGGTAAGTTTGGTCAGCGATCAAAAACAGATGACAGCCTTCGTACGGCAGCTATTAGATGATATCTCTGCGCTGGAGTACATGCTTGAAAACGACTGGTTTGAAAAGGGAATTACCCGCATTGGGGCTGAACAGGAAATGTGCCTGGTAGACGACCGTTCCTTCAAGCCGGCACCCATTGCCATGGAGGCCCTGAAGAACATGAAGGAATATCCCTGGGTAGAAACCGAACTGGCCAAATTTAACCTTGAGACTAATCTTATGCCTCGGACTTTTAAGGGTAAAGCTTTGAGTCTTTTGGAGAAAGAGAATTTGCGAAATCTGCGTAAGATCCAAAAGCGTTTGGGGACCATGGATGCCAGTTTGATCCTGACAGGTATCCTTCCCACCTTGAGGAAGTTCCACCTGGACAGGGAATACTTGACTCCCAAGAAACGGTACCATGCTTTAATGGACAGTATTGATTCCCAGTTGCAGGGCCAGGCCTACGAGCTTCGCTTGCTTGGTATTGATGAACTTCTGGTTCGCCACAACTCACCTTTACTTGAAGCCTGTAACACCAGCTTTCAGGTACATCTTCAGGTGGCTCCTGACGATTTTGTAAAAATGTATAATATCGCTCAGACCGTAGCAGCCCCTGTTATTGCCATTGCAGCCAATTCCCCCATTGTCTTTGGAAGACGACTTTGGCATGAATCACGGATCGCTCTTTTTCAACAAGCTTTGGATACCCGAACCACGCACGATCACCTGCGGGAAAGAAGCCCTAGGGTGAATTTTGGAAACGACTGGTTAAGAGATTCAGTTCTGGAGATCTATAAGGAGGACATTGCGAGATTCAGAGTGTTGATAGCTGGTGATTTAAAAGAGGATTCTCTGAAAATGATCCAGAAAGGAAAGGTTCCAAAGTTACGAGCACTACAAGTTCATAATTCAACCGTGTACCGTTGGAATCGTCCTTGCTATGGGATCAGCCCAAATGGAAAACCCCATCTGCGAATTGAAAACCGGGTGTTGGCCGCGGGACCAACTGTCTTGGATGAAGTTGCTAACGCAGCCTTTTGGTTGGGTGTTATGATGGAGCTTGGACACAGAACAAAGGATATCTCCGAATTGATCTCCTATGCGGATGTCAGAGATAATTTTGCAAAGGCCTCCCGCTATGGAATGGACAGTAAGTTCACCTGGTTCAAGGATAAAAAGATCAACGCTATAGATCTGGTCAGAAAAGAATTGCTTCCAATGGCTAGGGCAGGCTTGAAACGTCAGAAGATTGCTACCGAAGACATCAACAGATATTTAGGGGTTATTGAGGGACGGTGCAAAAAACACATGAATGGGGCCAGGTGGCAGCTTAGAGCCTACACCCATTTAATTAGTCAAACCACCAGGGAAGAAGCCCTGACCTGTCTAACTGCTTCTATTATAAAAAATCAGCAGGAAGAGAAGCCTGTACATACCTGGAAATTGCCTCAATTAAGTGAAATGCCAAATTACAATCCAAATAAGACCCGTGTTGAAGAGATCATGACCACCGATCTTTTTACTGTGCAAAAGGACGATATAATTGAATTGGTTGCCGAGTTGATGGATTGGAGAAAGATCCGAAATACTCCAGTGGAAGACAGCAAAGGGAATTTGATCGGATTGGTCACGAGCAGAGGATTGCTCAAGCATTACATGAAAAAAGGAAAACTTAAAGAGGAAAAGACCCTTGTTAAGGAGATAATGATTAAAGATCCATTAACTATCGGTCCAGAGGCCACTTTGAGCGACGCTATCCGTATGATGAGTGAAAAAGAAGTTGGCTGTCTCCCGGTTGTGGATGGCGAAGAATTGATTGGAGTGATAACAGAGGTCGATTTTCTAAGGATTACAAGGCGTTTGTTGGAACAAAGTACCTAAGTCTTGGTTAAATCATTAGACGGAAATCCTGTATTTTTGTGGCGAAGATTTAATTAACATTACAATTACCATTTATGGCGTTTGACATTGATATGATCCGTAGCTATTACGGCACCCTGGCAGAGAAAGTAGCAGAGGCAAGAGAAAAGTTGGGTCGTCCCTTGACCCTAAGTGAAAAGATCCTGTACACACATCTTCATCCGGACTCTCCACTCCAAAAATTTAATAGAGGAAAAGACTATGTGTTCTTTGCTCCGGATCGCGTTGCTATGCAGGATGCTACAGCGCAGATGGCCCTACTACAGTTTATGATGGCTGGGAAGGATAAGGTGGCTGTTCCGTCTACGGTACATTGTGATCACCTGATCCAGGCGAAGGTAGGTGCTGATCAGGATCTGAAGATTGCTTTGGATACAAACTCTGAGGTGTTCGATTTTCTGGCCGCTGTGTCAAACAAATACGGGATTGGATTCTGGAAACCGGGAGCAGGAATTATTCACCAGATTGTTTTAGAAAATTATGCTTTCCCGGGAGGAATGATGATAGGAACAGATTCGCATTCAGTAAATGCGGGAGGTTTGGGCATGGTAGCTATTGGGATCGGCGGAGCCGATGCAGTAGATGTGATGGCAGGTATGGCCTGGGAATTGAAGATGCCCAAGTTGATAGGTGTTAAGTTGACAGGTAAGCTAAGCGGATGGACCTCTTCAAAGGACGTCATACTGAAAGTAGCAGGAATACTTACTGTAAAAGGAGGAACAGGAGCTATTGTTGAATACTTCGGACCGGGAGCAGAATCACTTTCCTGTACTGGAAAAGGTACTATCTGTAACATGGGCGCCGAGATAGGAGCAACCACTTCTACATTCGGATATGATGAATCTATGGGGCGATACCTTCGTGCTACCGGAAGAGCGGATGTGGCTGAATTAGCAGACGGAGTGCGCGAACACCTGACAGGTGACCAGGAATGTTATAATGATCCTGAAAATTACTTTGATCAGGTTGTTGAGATCGACTTATCAACTTTAGAGCCTCATATTA
>JABDJM010000120.1 GCA_013002475.1 Saprospiraceae bacterium
GGATTATTGTAGATCCTGCAGATCCGGATATTGTGCTGGCATGCGGGAATGGTTTTCCCCCTTTTCAATCGGCCATTTACAGATCAATTGATGGAGGATCAACATGGGAAATAGTTTTCAATGGTACAGCCCGAGTCCAACAGATCATTGCAGATCCTGCGGATTTTAATATTCAATATGCGACCATAAATGGACAGGGTATTGTAAAATCAACAGATACTGGTTTGACTTGGGCCGGCACAGGACTTGGTCTTAGTGCTTCAGGAAGAATTGAATTGACAATTTCTCCATCGAATCCACAGAGGATGTATGCTGCTGCACAAAGTGCATTGTCAGGAGGAAGTACTGCTGCCTTCATGTCTGATGATGGTGGTGAAACCTGGCAGGTCCTCGGACCGGAGGATACCACTACTACCATTGAGTGGCTGGGAGAGCAAGGATGGTATAACAATTCCTTAGCTGTTCATCCCTTCAATCCGGATATTGTATATGTTGGAGGGGTAGACATGTTTAGAGCAGAAATTACAACAACGGTACGGGACAAGCCGGCTACTGTAACAGGTGTTTCTGAAGAGGGAACAGATGTATTCATGGATTGGATCAATGCCGGGCTTTCCTTTCTGAGAGGGGGGCTGGGAACAGGTGTTGAATGGTTTGAGGAACACGATGGTTTCCCTATGGATTTTTCGATAGCAGACTACAGAACAGTTGAGATTAGATTTGGACCGGGCAAAAAGCAAATGGCTCACAGGTTTACCGTTCCACCGAATTCAGGAAATGGTGGCGACGGGGGAGCAGGTGTGGTACCGGCAGATCATTTATATCAGAATTATGTTGAAGTTCCTTTTGAAGTTTGGGATGTTGATGAAAATAGGCAGCTGATGGTTTCCTTCAGGGACCAGGAAAGAGATGGTAAGTGGAATCTTATTGAGCGATCAGAATCTGATCCTGTCCCGGGACGGGAGTACATTTTTGTTAACTCAGTGACTTATGATCCGGATAATCCTAGTGCTGATATTACGACTGCAGGCGGACATGGATACAAAACAATTTATTGTATGTGGCCCACCCTTGCCGAGGGAGCTACATTTGATGAAGCAGCACTTCCCGAATCCAAACTCACAATTAATTATGGAACGATAGAGGAGCGCGTTTCAAATATTGAACAAATTACAACAAATGATGAAGTACATGTAGATATTCATAATATTCAAACCTTTTCTACTCAATCCGGAAGTTTCAAAATGATCGTTGCCACGGATGGAGGACTTTATTCATCAAAAGAAGAAGCAAATCCAGGGGAATCAGATGATGACTGGAGCAGTGCAATATTTGGTTACAATACCGTACAGTTCTATGGTGTAGATAAAAAGCCTAATACCTTAAATTATATTGGTGGGACTCAAGACAATGGAACCCAAATAACCACCGTAGCTAATCCTGGTCCTGATGCCATTTATTCACGCAAAATTGGAGGAGATGGATTTGAAGTAGTTTGGAGCTATTTTGAGCCAGATCTGGTGATGGGTGGTTTGCAGAATAATCGGTTACGCCGCAGTACGGATGGAGGTCTTATCTGGAATGATATCACGGATGGACTTGATGATGTAGGGGATGAATTGGCCCCATTCTTCACCCGGCTTACAGGGCATAAACTACTTCCCAGAACAGTTCTAACTCTTGGGAAGTCAGGGATATGGCGAACAAATGATTTCGGTGAGACCTGGAACCTGAGGCCAATGACTAATAAGTGGATTAGTGGGGATGTTATCACTTCAGCTCATAGAGTAGAATTTTCATTAGCGGATCCACAAATTATCTGGGCTGGGGGAGGCATGACCTCAGATCGAAACCTTCATGTTTCTGTAAATGGTGGAATTAGTTATCGAATAGCCACCAATGTGGCAGATACCATTGGAAGTATTTCTGGCCTTGCGACTCATCCATTTCAGGATTCTACGGCCTATGCTCTTTTCTCCTTTCGTAATTATGGTAAAATATTCAGAACCAAAGACCTTGGTGTAACCTGGGAAGATATATCAGGATTTGATGGAGGAGAAGAAAGTTCCACCGGATTTCCTGATGTTGAGATCAATACCTTGCTTGTTTTACCTCATGAGCCCGAGACTATTTGGGTAGGTAGCGAAATTGGAATTGTGGAATCTACTGATAATGGCGAATCCTGGCATCTTCTGGATGGCGATCTTCCCGCCGTGTCGATTTATGAGTTGATAGCGGTGGATGATCAGGTTGTAGCAGCTACTCATGGCCGGGGAATCTGGACAACAACCTTATCTGGCTTGCAATGGCCCATAGATGTGGTCGCAGGTATTGAAGATGAGTTAAATCAAAACAGCTTTAGTATTTACCCTAATCCTGCAGACCTCAATACCAGTTTACAGTTTGAGGCATTAAACCCGGGACCTATGGTATTACGTTTAATAGACGAAACGGGCAGGGTTGTGCTTGAGCGTAATTATAATAATGCAAATGGCAAGAATGAATTTGCCTTGAATACTTCCAAGCTTGCGAATGGTGTGTATATTATAAATCTTCAACAGAATAGAACAAAAATATCAAGAAGGTTGGTGGTTAGACATTAGAACTGAAAAGTTATGAACAGAAGGAGATCATACTTCATATTACCCTTTGGGTTATTTATGGTATTCCTGCTGTTTATTTTCGTTCTATCCAGGCATTCAAATGATATTTCAACTAATATATCTTCACTAGAGAGAAGTGAACAATTCTTGAGGGATAGACTGGAAAACCTTGACCCAACTACTGAAGAGGCCAAAACCATTCGAAAGAATCTAATTAAGCTAAGACAAGAGAAAGAATCCCCTAAGCTTCAAACAGAAAATCCTGATGCATTTTTGACGGCACTTCGCGAAGTCAAAACAGGCACAGACGGCAGGATTTACCCTTCTAATTATAAATTGCTAGAGCTTGAAAAAGCAAGGGAATTCAAAATAAAGAAGGGATTAAGGACCAAAAACCTTCCATGGATTTCGCGAGGCCCTGGCAATGTGAGTGGTCGGGGAAGGAGTATGGCGGTTGATCCTTCGGATCCTACAGGGAATACCTGGTTTGTCGCCACGGTTGGTGGAGGAGTCTGGAAGACTACGGATGCTGGTGAAAACTGGGAACTAAAGACCCCAGATTTATTAACTCTATCAACTACATCCATAATCATAGCACCTTCTAATCCTGATATCATTTACTTAGGTACGGGTATGGGATACGGACGTGTTGTGGATCTTGAAGGTAGTGGAGTATGGAAATCTACTGATCATGGGGAATCCTGGTTTCAATTGGAGAGCACTGCCAATGGCGAACTTCTGGAAGCCATAAATCGAATGATCGTAGATCCTGAAGATGAGAATACTATTCTCGTATGCAGCAACAACAGTTACACAACGCTTGGTCCCAATGGAGGTGATCGCAAATCAGGGATTTTTAAGTCCGTTGATGGAGGTTTAACCTGGGTACAGGTTTTTGATCCTGATGATTTCTTTGGTCTTATATCAGACAATCGTGTTCAACAAATCATTCCAAATCCTGATGATTTCGATGAAATATATGCTACTGTGAATGAAGTGGGTGTGGTAAAATCCGTTGATGAAGGCATTACCTGGACAGTTTCTGCAGATGATTTCGCTTTACCTGGGGATATTGGTCGGGGAGAAGGTACATACAGTGGAGTAAGTACTCGAGTGGAAATTGCTATTGCACCTACAGATACTGAAAGAATATATGCCTCAGTGGAGCGTCCATTTGGATCTGCAACGCTGTTTATGTCAAATAATGCCGGTGCGAGTTGGGTTGAACTCCAGAATGTTGGGGATGAAATAAATTGGCATTCGGCAAATGGTGACTCCGGAGCGGACGGTGCCTACACCTCCGGCTGGTTTAATCATACAATAACCGTTAATCCATTCAACGAAGATTTGATATACCTGGGAGCAGTTAACATTTTTAAAATGCTGATTAATCCAAATGCTTTCACAAGAAGTATAACGCCCATTGCCTGGCGTTTTGCACCAAATCAGTACGAGGTACCTTATATCCATGCGGATAATCATTTTTTTGTTACCATACCGGACTATGATTCTCAAACATTTAGAATAGTATGTTCCAATGATGGAGGCATAGCTTATTCTCCTGATAATGGAGTAACATGGGAGATGAAACTAGGGACGATCACCACTCAGTTTTATGGAGTGGACAAAAAACCGGGCGAAGACGTTTACATTGGAGGCACACAGGATAATGGGACATGGCTTTCCGAAGCTGATCCGGCTAAAAACTCCACCTGGAGACATGTAATTGGAGGAGATGGATTCGAAACGGTTTGGAATTACAGGGACCCCGACCTTATTATGGGAGCTTCTCAGAATGGTAACGTAAGGCGTACGGAGGACGGGGGATTAAGTTGGTTCTCAGTACCTGAGGCTCGTGGATCAGGAGGGCC
>JABDJM010000137.1 GCA_013002475.1 Saprospiraceae bacterium
GTGCTGAATCAATGATTGGTGGTAGAGGAAATATTGTCCAGGCTGACCAGGACATCAACCCTAATCATTTAGACCTTGATTCTGACAATGATGGAATTACAGATGTTGTGGAAAATTCCTCTGGAGATATAAACGCTGATAATGGAAGTGGTGGTAATCTGACAGGGACTGTTGACAGCTACAGTGATGTTACTGACAATAATGGTTGGAATGACTCGAGTACTTCTGCTCAAACGGATTCAGATGGAGACGGAGTTCCTGATTACCTGGATATAGATGCTGACAACGATGGCATCCCTGATTATATGGAGGGGGTTTGTTCTACCTGCCCAACTTTCCTAAGACCAATTGGCGGAGATACGGACGGAGACGGCGTCCTTGATATCTACGCAACCATGTCTGCAGACAATACTAACAATACTACCGGGCCGAATAATGGTAGCACTCCAAACATCGACAATGATGCCATTAACCTCGTACCAGACTACCTGGATACAGATACTGATTCGGATACGATGAACGATTGGTCTGAAGGGTATGATCTGAACAATAATGGGATGGCCTATGATGATATTATTTCAATGGCTGCAACCTATGAGGCAGCAACAAGTAACGGTTATTACGGGACGACAGATACAGATGGTGATGGGATTCCGGATTGGCTAGATAATATGCCGTTAATCTCGGGCTATAATGAGATGACCAGACCTCCATTCCTTGACCATGCGTCAGCTGATTTTCACGATGACAATGGTAACGGACTTGTGGACATCTTTGATTACCTGATGAACGGAACGGATGCGCCGACGCCTGATAATAACGGAATCCTTGACCGGGATTGGAGAGATATGAGCACACTGGTTGCTCTGCCAGTCGAACTGCGACAATTTACAGCTAGTAAGAATGGATGTTTTAGTTTGCTAAATTGGACTTCCGGGTCTGAGGTTAACTTCTCAAGGTATGAGTTAGAATGGAGCCCGACCGGGATTACCTACAGATCTATTATTACTGTTGAGGGTAAGGGAGAAAACAATTCTCATGACTATTTCTTTCAGCATAAAAATACTGCTTACCACAATTACTACAGGTTAAAAATGATCGATAGGGACGGAACTTTTGAATATTCAGAAACGCTTGAACTTATTCATGATTGTAATGATCCAAATGGGGTAACTGTGTATCCTAATCCGGTTAGCAAAGGAAATTCAGTTATTCAGGTTAAGTTCTTTGGAACCATCGAAACTGAGTTTGTTGAGCTGTACGATCTTATGGGCAGATCCATTTCCAGGATTGATATTCAGGGTTCGGAAGGATGGAACACAATGGATATTCAAGTCTCAAGCTTTCCTCCGGGATCCTATTATTTGAAAGTGAACGACCACCGCATCGGAAAAAAATTCATTATAACTGATTAAGAACATTTGGTTTAGACTAAAGGGGTGCTTCTTTTGAGGCGCCCCTTTTTTTATTGACCAAAGACAGGAGGAGCTTTAGGCGTAGATCGGAATCTACGCCTAACCACAAGATGTTCAGCGTAGATTCCGATCTACGTTGAACATTCCAAGGAAAGCAAGGGTTGCGCTACTCTGTAGCGCTTTTCAATGGGTATTCCGCTCTATAAACATAGCGGTGCTCTGCACCACTATTAAGCCAAAATTCTATCCATTCAAGCTCTTCTTTTAAGAGAAAGAAGCACTAACCATTTTTACAAATCCTTATTTTAAAACCCAGTACTGCGTTGCACAGCAACGCAATCTTTGTAAGTTAACGCTGTCATAAAAAAGGGGGCTGCAGCGCAGCCCAATGTTCTGCATAAAAAGTATTTTTGATTTAATGGCAAACTCCTATTCAAAGATCTATATCCATCTAATCCTGGTTGTAAAAAATCGGGCTTCTTTCATACAAAAGGCTTGGAAAGAAGAACTATTCAAATACATAACTGGGATTGTGCAAAATAAAGGGCACAAACTTGTCGCCATTGGAGGAGTTGCCGACCACATTCATATTCTTATAGGATTAAATGTAAATGAAAAGATCTCAGATCTCGTAAAGGCAATTAAGAACGCAACAAATGGATGGATAAATGATCGAAATCTTACATCCTCAAAGTTTTATTGGCAACAGGGGTATGGAGCCTTTTCACATTCTCATGGAAATCTTGATACAGTTGCCAAATACGTACTTAAACAAGAAGAACATCACCGGAAAAAGACCTTCAAAGAGGAATACAAAAACTTGTTAAAAGAATTCGAAGTTGAGTATAAAGAAGAATACCTCTTTGAATTTCTTGATGAAGGATAGGAAAGATTGAGGCTCTCTTTAGCCCCTGTCGTTGCATTTCGTACATTGGAGAACATTAAGCTCCTTTCAAAATGAAACGATCCAACGTATCCATTTGGACACTCTCTGTTGCCCTTGCTGGTTTTTTATTCGGCTTTGACACGGTTGTTATCTCCGGAGCAAACCTGCCGATAAAAGAGCTTTGGAATACCAGTCCATTGTTCCATGGGACATTTATAATGTCCATGGCTTTATGGGGGACGGTTATTGGAGCCTTGTTCGGGGGAATTCCAACGGATCGGTTTGGCCGAAAGAAAACACTTTTTTGGATCGGTGTACTTTACGCGATTTCTGCACTGGGTTCCGCTCTGGCTCCGGATCCATATTTGTTTTCCTTTTTCCGCTTTATCGGTGGCCTGGGAGTAGGGGCTTCAAGTGTCGCGGTACCTATATACCTCTCTGAAGTTTCCTCTGCCAAGGAAAGAGGTGGGATAGTTGCCAGATATCAATTCATGATAGTCTTTGGCATTTTCATCGCATTTATTAGCAACTACCTATTAAAAGGTGTTGGAGGGGATATTGATTGGCGGTTGATGTTGGGCGTTGAAGCCATCCCCGCAATCATTTACTGTATCCTTGTCCTTCGTGTACCAAATAGCCCACGTTGGATCATGTTGAAGAAGCATGATGAACAAGGTGCCAGAAAGATATTGGAAAGCCTTGGGGTAGAAGACGTAGAATCTTCTCTGGCTCAAATAAAATCAAGCACAGATGAAGCCGGAAAACCCTCAGGGATCTTTGGAGGCAAGTATAATTTTCCACTAATGCTTGCTTTCTTGTTGGCTTTCTTTAACCAACTTTCAGGGATCAATTTTGTCCTGTATTATGCTCCTGAAATTTTGGAAAGAGCAGGATTAGCAGCTAAAGAATCCTTAGGTAGCTCCATTTCCATTGGTGCGGTTAATTTGATTTTTACTTTACTGGGCATGTATCTAATAGATCGAGCTGGCCGAAAACAATTGATGATCTGGGGATCCTTGGGTTATATTCTAAGCCTTTCTATGGTGGGGTATGCTTTCTTTTCAGGAGCCAGTTCAGTTTTCCTTTTGACCTTCATTTTGGTTTTCATAGCCTCTCATGCAATAGGACAGGGTGCTGTCATCTGGGTTTTCATTTCAGAGATTTTTCCAAACAAAGTCAGGGCTTATGGTCAATCCTGGGGAACAGGTACCCATTGGGTTTTCGCAGCCTTGATTACGCTGGTTACTCCTTTATTTTTGGATTCCGAAAAAGGGATCTTTAAGGATAACCCCTGGCCCATTTTTGCCTTCTTTGCGGGCTTCATGGTTCTTCAATTGTTCTTCGTATTATTTATGATGCCCGAAACAAAAGGGAAGTCATTGGAGGAATTAGAACAGGAATTATCCCGGTCATAAATGAACATTGCGCTACCCTGTAGCGCTTTTCGATTGGTGTTCGTTTTACAAACATAACGGTGCGCTGCACCGCAAATATGCTAACCTAACAGATCAGCGAAACCTTTGTATAAGAAGCTATCAAAAACAAAGGGCTGCAAGCAGCCCTTTGTATATGCAGAATAGTTTTGTGCTCTTCGTGCCCTTGTGGCAATTTGGATTACCACAAAGATCACAACGTTTTTATTCTACTCGACAATCACCTTTCTAGTCCATCTGGCTTCGGCGGAAGTAATCTCCAGGATATACATGCCACTCGCAAAATGAGAAACAGAAATTGTCTCGTTGGCTTGTCGAACCATCCCCAGATCTTTCGCAAATACGATCGAACCCAGCTGGTCATACATCCTAACATGAGTTTCTTCAACTGAAGCCGGGAAATCCAACTCGAGGCTTAATTGTTCTCTCACAGGATTTGGATAAACACGAATCCCAGAATCCATATCAGTTTCAAGAACTGAAGACGGTACTCCACAATCGCCGTTTAAGCATAAATTCCAGATTACAGCACCTACGAACCAACGGTCGATCCATTCAATGTAGTAAGTAGTACCCATGTCGACCTGGAACTCCAGGTAGGAAGCATTATTCATGCAATCGTCTCCGTTATCATTTTCTGCATACAGATTCAAGCTGCTAAAACTTCCGCAATCTCCTGTATAGACATACACATGTGTATCCTCACCAGTTTCGCAAGATTCTATCAATGCCATACCAGATGAGTCCGGCGTAAACGAGTACCAGGCAGACCGAGAATATGGAGTGGTGGATGAGGTAAACGTGTTGATGTTCGGCCCTGCCATGGACGCATGTCCATCCAGGGATTCTGTGAGTTGAGCCCCAATCTGAACAGGAATGGCTGATTCACAAAACAGGCCTTCTCCTCCAGCTCCGGGCGTCAGTGTGATCTCCCAATTAAAGCCGATGGCTTCCCAGGCATTGTCCCACATAATGTAATAGGTCGTTCCACCAGTGACAACTGCTTCGCGATAGGAAGCCCAATTATCACCAGTTCCAATATCACACATGTCATCATTGACACCCATGATCTCCAGTGAGTGACATTCTCCCTTAAAGATCCAGGCTCTTGTATCTGCTCCGCCCCCGCAGGAAGAAATCCCAAGGACTCCATCCTCAGCTGGGGTGAAAGTATACCAGGCACCTTTTTCAGCACCATCGCCACCGCCCAGGTCATACCCTCCTCCAAAGCAGGTGAGAGATGTGATTGAATTCATCCCAAGATTAGCCGCAGTTGCGGTGTAGCAATACTGATTGGCTTCCGCCTCAGGAATTTGCCAAAAGTTGACATTGTCAATGTAGAATTGGAAACCGGTATTGATCGGATAAAAATTGATACTATTCAGATTTCCATTTGGAATACCAGTCGAAGCATTATCAAAACTCCAGGCACCCACAGTATTCTCACCTATAATCAGGCGAGCTTCATTGCTGGTAAGGTCGGCAAAAAGATATACTTCGAACCAGGTGTCATATTC
>JABDJM010000142.1 GCA_013002475.1 Saprospiraceae bacterium
GTCAGTGTAATCCATGAAATTGAAGAAATAATCAGCAGAGCCGCAACTGATGCTCGGATGGCTGGGACAACCCAGGTGAAAGGTTTCCTGTACAGGAGTATCATTCACCTTATCATCTGAATCACAACCGCCTTCTCCCCAGGTGTGCAGTAAGTTGAAATAATGCCCGACCTCATGAGTGGCGATCCTACCCAGGTGGTATGGGTATGCTTCTCCATCAGCCTCATTATTTCCAAAATAAGGCGTGTCTATGATCACTCCGTCTTCTTCCGGGAGCCCCTCTTCGGGAAAGCTTGAGTACCCTAAAAAGGTGCCACATACATCAGCCACCCAAATGTTGAGATATTTTTCAGGATCCCAGGCATCGGCTCCTCCCAGGTCTGTATAATACAGTCGGGGTTTATTTTCAAATGGATCTTTTACGACTCCTATATCACCTATGCAGTCATCTACTCCCAGGATTTTTTCTATGCCCGAAGTCGGGGCACCGCTAGGATCTGTTTGGGCCAGGCAAAACCTGATCCCCATATCTACCGGAAGGCTTTCCAGTTCAAATGGGGTACCATCATTGTTGGGTGAAAAATTTCCGTAGTCCTCGTTAAGGATCTGGATTTGTTCCTCGAATTTTTGATCTGGGAGAAAATTTTCTTCGGACAAAGCGATCTGATGAAATACTACTGGTACCGTAATGGGTCCACCTCTCAGCATCCCTGCTTCGATCGCGGATTGTAGGATTGACTCTTGTAGTGAAGACTTTTCTGACCAGTCAGGATCTTTTAAGATATGATCGCGCCCACAATGGTTTTGTGCCACAAGTTGCTGGCTGATCAAAAGAATGAGCAAGGGAAGAATCGATCGCATAGTCTTTTTTGGCCGAAGGATCAGGAGATTTCTCCACCGCAGCTTGATCCGGCCCCGGCTGTACAACCGTAGCAATGTTGATTCAAAACAATGCTTCGGCTTTGCAATGCTGCTGCATCAAAAGTATCAAGCCGCTGACCATTTTTTACGGCAACCCTAAGATCTAACATTTGATTGAAATCACAATCATACAAATAGCCATCCCAGCTTACAGAAATGGTATTCCGGCACATTAATCCTTCAACAGTGCCGGGATTAAAGGCATCCACCAGGGTTTTCATGTACTCTTCATAATTGTCAGTCTCTATTAAGTAATCCAAAAATCGACTGATGGGTAAATTTGTTATTGCAAAAAGATTGTTGAATTCAATATCGTATTTCCGTTTTAATTGCCTTTTGAATTCGGCTTGAAGACCCTCTTGTGCATCCGGAAGAAAAGCGCCTGTTGGGTTATATACAAGATCAAGTTGTAACCCGGTTCCTTCCTTTCCATAACCTACTGCATTCAACTCTTTCAAGGCCTGAATAGAATCTTCAAAAACGCCGTCTCCACGTTGAGCATCCGTCCTTCTTTTACTGAAGTAGGGAAGGGAAGAAACAACATTAACCCGATGCTTTGCAAAGAACTCTGGAAGATCGTAGTATTTAGGATTTGCTCTTATGATGGTCAGATTACACCGGTTAATGATCTTCTTACCAAGGTTGGAGCACTCTTCAACAAACCATCGAAAGTTTGGATTCATTTCTGGTGCACCTCCGGTAATGTCAATGGTGTGAATTGAGGGAACAGTTTTTATGATGGCCAGACATTTTTCCAGCGTAGCCCGGTCCATGTTTTCCTCTTTTCTGTCCGGACCTGCATCCACATGGCAATGAGCACATGTTTGATTGCATAGTTTTCCAATGTTGATCTGAAAGATCTCCAATGGAAGTGGTTTAAGCGGTGCATGCCCAAGGTCAGCCACCTTTGTCTTAAAATCAGGGAACTCCTCATCCACCAAAGCCTTCCCGTTCAACACTTCTAATTGAAAAAATGTCGAAGAAAGATCTTTGGATCTGGCCTTTAGCGATTTGGTCTTTTGCTTTATTGCCATAAGAGTTACATGCTCAGTTTTTCAACATGGTTCATCATCTGTACTCCATTAACAAGAGTGGCTCCTCCTTTTATTGCTGCTGCAACATGAACCGCCTCCATCATCTGTTCTTCGTCCGCTCCTTTCTTCAGGCAATCTGAGGAATAGGCATCAATGCAATAGGGACATTGTACAGCATGAGCAACCGCAAGAGCTATTAAAGATTTTTCTCTGGCTGTCAGAGCCCCTTCTTCAAAAACGGCTCCGTACCAATCAAAGAATTTTTTTCCATACTCCTCTTGCCAATCGGTGATGTTCCCAAATTTCTTGAGGTCTTCCGGAGAAAAGTATTTTTTATCACTCATAGTAAGTATCGATTAAAATTTAACGCAAGAAAAGAAATATTGGGTTTAAGATCCCGGTAAAGAGTTGATGAATGGAAGGCATAGGACAATTCCCTCCCGGAAAAGCTTTTCGTACCTTGCCGCTAAATTAGTTTTTAATGAGAGAAGCAGGCCTCCTATTGGCGAGTATGCTGCTGTTCGCCCTCCTAAGTTGTACTCCTGATGCTTCAAAATTGGAAGCCCTTGATAAGGATGGAAATGTCCAGGCTTATGTGGAAACAGCTGCTGGATCTACGCCTTCCAAAAATTTTGATTTCCTGGCAGCTCCCGGGAATCTGGGATCCATACCTGGAACTAACCTGGAAGTTTTGATCCTCGGCCAGGCTGCTAAATCAGGAAAGGTGGTGAAGATTCTACCCATTGCTTTGATCAATTTGGCTGAAGGGGAGACTGAAAGTTCAGTAGTGATAGCAGTTCCCATAGAAAAGGAAAAGCAAACCATTAAGGCAGAAAAATATTCGAGTTTACTAACCGAATATCATTTGGCCCATCAAATGGTTCAAAATTGGTTTTTAGGACGCAACGGTTTGGGAAAAACTCGGCTCAGGGGATGGGAGGATGAAACGGCGGCCAGGGCCCTTATCAATTCCTCCTCTGAATCTTAGTTTGAGACCTCATTGTCCTTCGCCTTACTCAAGGCAGGATCGGAGAACCATTTTCCTTCAAATTCGTTTAGCTTTAAGTTTAGGATGAGGATAGACAAGCTTTCTATATCAGATAACATTGCCAGAAAGAAACTCCTTTCTGCTAAGGAGGTGGAGGTCGCTTATGTTGAGAACATAGAAGACTTTAGCTCCCTGTGGAGCCAGGTGGCACCATCCAATAATATTTTCTTCGACACGGGATATCTTAAGGTTCTTGAAAGCCAGCCTCCTGAAGGTGTCAGCTTTGGCTATCTCCTTTTCCTCAAGGAAAGTAAGCTTGTTGGATGTGCCAACCTACAGATCCAATATTTTAAGGCCAAATCAAATATTCGGTACGAGGATGCTCCCAAACAGGGCTTCTTTCGAACCCTTGGCAAGTTTTTCAGAAACCTTGTTGCCAGTGCAGTAGAGTTTCACATCCTTGTGTGTGGAAATATGTGCATCACCGGAGAACATGGATTCTATTTTCGACCAGGAGAGTTTAAACCAAAAATGGAACTTAAGGTCCTTGATGAGGGCTTGAACTTTGCACAGGAACAACTTCGCAGGAAAGGAATTTCAGTGGCTGGCAATTTGATCAAGGAATTTTATGATCAAAATCATCCCTACAGCAACATTCTATGTAAGCTAGGCTATCATGAATTCCAGGTTCAACCCAATATGGTCTTGGCAAACGTAGATCGGTGGGAAACATTTGATGATTATCTGGCCAATATTACTTCCAAATACCGGACCCGGTATAAACGTGCGCGCAAGAAAGCGAAGTCACTTAGCAAAAAAGAATTCAGCCTTGAAGATCTTCATGAAAACATTGATACCCTATACTCCTTATACCGAAATATTGCAGATAATTCAGGGTTCAATCTAGTCAACCTTAACAAAGATTATCTTCTTGAATTTAAGACTAAAATGCCAGCAGAGTTTCGGGTCTTTGCTTACTATCAAGAAGATCAGATTGTTGGTTTCTATTCAACCATAAAAAACCACGATGAACTAGAAGCCCATTTCATCGGTTTTGAACCCTTAGTAAACAGGGAGACACAGATCTACCTAAATATGCTCTACGACATGTTGGCGGATGCAATTGAAGTAAATGCTAAGCAGGTTGTGTACGCCAGGACGGCAATGGAAATAAAAAGCTCTGTTGGGGCGGAGGGCATTGAAATGCACTGCTACCTAAAGCATGCCAATCATTTTACCAACCACCTTCTTCCTTCGATCCTTGATCTTCTAAAGCCAACCAAAGACTGGAAACCAAGAAATCCCTTTCCCACTAGTTCTTGATCCGGGAATAATTCAAATTATTAAATAGCAATCCTTCCTTAGCCTGCTCATACTGGGCCCGTGGAGCATTTGAGAAATTCAAAAAGGTGTCCTTATTTAATTTCTGAAAAGTGATCTCTTCCGGAAGTGCATTCTTTTTATTGAATTCAAAAATCGCCTGTTGATTGTCGATTGATTTCAATCGGAATCGCTTTTCTGAGGAGTTATCCAGAGAGGCCACAATGAAATAAACTCCATCAGGTTCTTTTAAGATTTGCATCCTTTGCACTTTATAGGGTTGGCCATTTACGTTGAACACAGCCTGGCCGTCTAGGGAAAAATTATTTCTTTGAACCCATTGCTGGCTGACCTCTTGCTGGTCGTCGACAGCAGACCACTGACCAAGAAGCCATTGAAAGGCTTCAATCTCAGTTCTAACATTAGCATCTTCTGCCGCACCGGCAGAATCATAAGTCAATACATTCCTGGAGGCATCCAGGTCATGAACATCGGCCATCTCAATGGCTGCCACATCCCTGACGGATTCTTTGGCCGCTTTCTTTTCTGCTTTCTTTTTCGCCCTTCGGGATTTACGGGTTTCTTCTTCAATCGTTTGGGCAGAATAGGCGATATCCTTTCCTGTTTGGGCTGGCTTAGATCCCGTTATTTCAACCTCTCTTAACACGATCGGATCTTCGGTTTCTGGCGCTGTCATTGCCACCCCATCAATTGGCTGATCCAAAAACTCCTTTTCATCATC
>JABDJM010000147.1 GCA_013002475.1 Saprospiraceae bacterium
ATATTGCCCTACCGAAAGAAAAGGTGGTTGAACTCTGGGAAAACCCTGATAACCTTGTTCATTGGCAGGATGGCTTTATGGGCATGGATCATATTTCTGGAAATCCAGGACAGGCTGGGGCCAAATCACTGATGAAATATCAATTTAAGAGGGGGCTCATGGAGTTAGAAGAAACGATCTTAGAAAACCAACTTCCAGACAGGTTTGCAGGTCAATATGATCACAAGCATATGACGAATACCATGGTTAATACCTTTACGGAATTGCCCAACGGAGATACAAGGTGGTCGTCCGAGATCGAATACACCAAGTTCAAAGCTTTCTTGCCAAGGTTGATGGCTTTTCTCTTCCCTGGTATGTTTAGGAAGCAAGCCCAGAAATGGTTCGATCAATTTAAAACCTTCTCTGAAAGTCAATCCTGATCAATGTTGAAATGCCAAAAGGACCTTTTCTCTATTCCGCCTGAAAAGCATTACCTGAATTGCGCTTATATGTCGCCCCTAATGGATTCTGTGGTAATGGCGGGGACTGATGGCGTAAAACGGAAGATGGATCCATCCATGGTTACACCGAATGACTTCTTTATTTATCAAGGCAGGATAAAGGAGATGTTTGGCAGTATGATCAATGCCCCCGCAAAACAATTAGCGCTTATACCATCTGTATCCTATGCATTATCAAACGCTTTTCAAAATATTAAACCAAAAAAGGGAGGAAATGCAATTACTATTGCTGATGAATTTCCTTCAGATTATTTCAGCTTAAAAAAATGGGCAGAACTTCATGGCCAAGAGTTGAGGGTAATTCAACCTCCTCCAATGGGATCATCCGAAAGACAAGATTGGAGTAATCAGATCATTGAGGCCATTGATGAAAGGACTGCCGTTGTAAATATATCTTCAGTTCATTGGATGACAGGGTTTTCATACAACTTAAAAGCCATCGGGCAAAAGTGCCGGGAGAATAAGGCCCTTTTTGTGGTTGATGGCACTCAGTCTGTTGGTGCCCTTTCGATTGACGTTCGTGATTGTAATATTAATGTGCTGATCAGTGTGGCTTATAAATGGTTAATGGGTCCTTATAGTATTGGCTTGGCCTATTATTCTGAATTATTTGACGATGGGTCCCCGATCGAAGAATCCTGGATGAATCGATCCAATGCTCAAAATTTTAGCCGACTCTCTGAATACGAAACTGAATATGTCCCCGGAGCCGGAAGATATGAAGTCGGTGAATCTGCGAATTTCATTCTACTTCCAATGCTGGACCAGGCACTTCGCCAAGTCCTTGCATGGGGGCCCGGAGAGATTTCAGAATATTGTGGTTCCCTTACTGATCGTCTTATTCAGGGTGGAGAAAAACTAGGATGCATTTTTGAACCAAAGGATTGTAGGTCGCCCCATTTAATTGGAATGCAATTGCCAGGAGGAATAGATCCGGTTGCATTCAAACAAAATTTGGAAAGGGAAAAAGTGTTTATCTCTGTCCGTGGAAACTCAGTCAGAGTTTCTCCTCATCTCTACAATGATGAAAAAGACATGGATGCTCTTTTGCGAGTCATGAAGGTTAGTATAGAGGGTTCCTAATGCCTGTCAACCATTTTGTTGCAGTTAGGACAACCGGCACAGGGCAAATTTTTTGATTCAATTTCCTCGTTTGTCACTCGTGCAAAGTTTTGACTTTTTCCTACATAATGGAGTTGAAGACCAAGAGATCCGGATTTCTGTAATTGATCCTGGTTTTCGGCTAGATCCTGACCAAATCGTTTCCAACGCTTTGAAAAATATTTGAACTGACCGCAGGGATATTCTTTGCATTCGTAACAGTGATCAATTCCCTTTTCTGTTGTACACTTTTGAAAATAACATGAGGCGCACCTTTCGGCAGAGAATGCTCCTGAGCAAGGGCTGCTGTCCTTGGTATAGCTTGGGCAGGATCCACAATAAATTCCACAAGGAGGAACGGGACCGGAATAATTTCGCAAACTGATCATGGGGAAAGGTTTTGGTTCATAGCTACGCGAAAGATATTGATCAGTATATTCTCATTGGCTGACAAAAATCATGGTCTTGATAAAGATCCAGAAATTCTCAAAGTTTTATCGTTGGGAAATGCCTATCCAAAAAAGCCTATACCCCTGGCCATGATGACCGCTAGCAAAGGAATGATCAACAGCATGAGCAGCTCAAGACGAATAAACATTTTGATCTTCCCGGGGACTTCAACAATCTCTTCTGGATTGCCTTTGCGATTCTTTAGAAAGAAGAGGGTAGGAGGCAATGAAAATAATGAGAGTATGATAACCAGCGTGAACTTCAAATGAAAGACCCAATTTTTTGAGTAAAAATCTGCAGGCTTTCCTACCCAAAGCCAAAGTGCCAGTCCAGCACCGACCAGAACGAGTATAGAGACCCCATATACCAGATCTATCTTCGAAAGCCGATTTATTTCTTTGCGGCTCATTGAAGGTTTTAGTAAAAGATGTTCAGAAGTAATTGCGCCAGCAATTCCAATGATGCAAACAAAGTGGAGGTAGCGAAAAAAAAGTTCCAATTCCATTTTGGAAGATAGAAAAAGCTATTCTATCCTCTTTTTTCCTTTTATGACCCTTATTTCTTCTTCCCC
>JABDJM010000150.1 GCA_013002475.1 Saprospiraceae bacterium
CCACTATACATTGCTCAGGCATTGGCGGTGGCCATGTATCTTTTTGGTTTTCGGGAAGGTTGGAATTGGGTGTTCCCAGAACATCCTACCCTCCTCGTGGATGTCGTCGCCTTTGGATTGATCTTCCTGATTGCGAACATTAGCGCGGACTTCGCTTTTAAGATACAATACATAGTTCTGGCCATCATCGGGCTTTCGCTAGTCTCAATTGGTCTTGGAGTTTTAAACAATCCAATCAGTACCGATATAGAGCTATTTGGAAAATATGAAGGATCCATTGAGAACAATTTTTCGGGATCTAATTTTTGGATCGTTTTTGCCGTGTACTTCCCGGCGGTGACCGGCATCATGGCCGGTGCAAATATGTCGGGTGATCTGAAAGATCCCGCCAAAAGTATTCCCTCTGGAACCCTTGCGGCGATCATCATTAGCTACGTTGTTTACATCACACTTGCCATCTTCATAGCGATGATCGCCACTCAGGATGAATTGCTAACCAATTATAATATCCTGATCGACAAGGCATTTTTTGCCCCAATAGTCTTAGCTGGCTTATTAGGGGCTACATTTTCTTCGGCCTTATCCTCTCTTGTTGGAGCTCCGCGAATACTGCAAGCTCTGGGTGAAAACAATATTTTGGTCTACAATGATCGGCTTGCAAAAAAGGACAGCCGCGGAGAACCCAAGTTTGCTTTTTACTTTACCTGTGTTGTCGTACTCCTCTCTTTGTTGATGCGGGATCTCAACGCCATTGCTCCCTTACTGACCATGTTTTTCCTGATCACCTATGCCATGATCAACGTTGTCGTTTTGATCGAGCAAGGTTTGGGACAGATAAGCTTTCGCCCGCGTTTTAAAGTCAACATCATTGTTCCCTTATTGGGAGCCATTGGATGTTTCTTTGTCATGTTTATTATCAACTCCACTGTGGGATTGATATCTATCATGCTAGTAGTTGCAATGTATGTTTATCTAGCTCGATTGAAAACCTTGGAAAACCAGGAAGGTGATACGCGGTCAGGAATGTTTAATTCCCTGGCTGAATGGTCCGCCAAGGTGGTCTCCAAATTGCCTGAAGCTAGCGAACGTGCCTGGCAGCCGAATTTGTTGGTTCCTGCCCAGGGTGTAAATGATGTAGTTCGATCTTTTAAAACCATTTACAATTTAGCGCGACCCAAAGGCTCAGTAAAGATCCTGGGGTATATTAATGAAGGTTCGGATCCAAAATTGCCCGTACGCTTACCAGAGTTGTGCGAGTACTTCGTCAACCAGGATATTTCAGCAACTTCGGCACTCATACATAGTGACGACTACATGGACTCAGTCCTGAACAGTATGCAAAGTCTGAAGGCTTCCTTCTTTACTCCGAATACCATATTTCTGAGTTTGACTGATGAGGTTTTTAGGGATGTTCAAATTTCTCAGATTGCCCGCAAGGCGAGAGAGTATGAGTTTGGAACCTATTTATATGTCCCTTATGGAAAAGTTGGTTTGGGCATTGAAAAGACTATTTCCCTTTGGATCAATCTGGCTGAAGTCGACCGTGATCTCAAATACCGGGTGTCAGATTGCAATCTGGGCTTATTGACCGCCTACCTGCTGAAAAGGAACTGGCATGCTAACTTGACCATTATAGGAATCATCCCTGATTCTGATAACCCGTCATCTGATCAGCGCTGGGCATCCGGTTACCTGAAACGGCTTGTGGCTCTTGCCAGAATGCCAAGGGATACCCAATTGAAGATCGTTACCAATAGTATCCAGGAAGCTCTCAGAGAGATGCCGCATGCTGATCTGAATATCGTAAGCTTGAGGGTCGAAGAGGTAGATATGCAAAAGATCCGAAGCCAGGTGGCATCCTTCGAAACCTCTATGCTCTATACCATCGACAGTGGGCTGGAGAATGCCTTGGCGTAATAGGAGCTTTTAGCTATGGGCATTGGGCTTTGCGCAATCCATGATTTCAAAACAAAAAAAGCCCAGAACAATCGTTCTGAGCTTCGTAGCGAGAGGGAGACTTGAACTCCCGACCTCAGGATTATGAATCCTGCGCTCTAACCAGCTGAGCTACCTCGCCGGAGGTGTGGTTGCGAAGCTGCCTGTCCAGAAAAGGACTGACCTTTGTCAGGACTTCTTCGGAAAGCTACCTCGCCGGAGGTGTGGTTGCGAAGCTGCCTGTCCCGAAAAGGACTGACTTTGTCAGGACTTCTTCGGGAAGCTACCTCGCCAAATTCGGATTGCAAATATATGGCAAAACCCTAGAAGATTCCCAGTAAAAAATTGCAGAATTCAAATGGGGTTCATCATTCTGAAACGGCCTTTTTCAGGATGTCATAAAATCGAAATACATCCTCAAAAGAATTGTACATAGGGACTGGTGCTACCCGGATCACTTCCGGCTCGCGCCAGTCGGCAATGACGCCCTCTGAAGTGATGGTATTAAAGAGGTCCTTTTTGGCATTCTTTACCTGAATAGACAATTGGGATCCCCGTTGCTCAGGGTCGGCTGGAGTAATAATATTGATTACCTCTTCTCCCAGTGATTTGACAAGGTTTTCAAGGTAGGCTGTCAGGGCAATAGATTTTCGCCTGAGTCTTTCCATGCCAACCTCATCAAAAAGCTTCAAAGCCGACCAGGCTGATACCATAGAAAGGATCGGAGGATTACTGAGCTGCCAGGCTTCTGCAGTCGGAATAGGATCAAAAGCATCCCGCATCTTAAATCGGGTTTCTTTATTGTGACCCCACCAGCCTTCCAAGCGAGGAATACCCTCGGAATTCAAATGCCTTTCATTGATGAAAGCCCCTCCCATACCTCCGGGACCGGAATTTAAATATTTGTAATTGCACCAAACTGCAAAATCACAACCGGAATCATGAAGGTTTAATGGAACATTTCCAGCGCCATGGGCACAATCAAAGCCCACCATACAACCTTGTTCATGTCCCCAGATGGAGATCTGTTTGATGTCAAAAAACTGCCCGGTATAATAGTTTGTATTTCCCAATAGAATCAAGGCAATGGTGGAACCTTCCCTTTCAATGACCTCCTTAATGTCTTCATTCCGCAAGCAAGATTCGCCTGGACGCGGTGTAAACTCGATCAGGCATTCCTGTGGATCATAGCCATGAAACCTTAACTGAGATTGTACCGCATACTTATCACTGGGAAATGCATCTGACTCGATCAGAATCTTTACCCTTTTTCCCTGTGGTCGGTAAAAGGAAACCAACATAAGATGCAGGTTTACCGTCAGGGTATTCATGACAATAACTTCATTCGGCTGGGCGCCAACCACCTTTGCCATGGCCTTGGTCAAAAACTCGTGGTAAGGCATCCAGGGATTCTTAGCATGGAAGTGACCTTCCACGCCCAGGTTTTCCCAGTCCGTCAATTCCTGCAGTACATTTTCTTTGGTAGATTTAGGTTGAAGACCTAATGAATTCCCACACAGGTAGATAATGGGCTCTCCATTCTTTTGAACCGGGATGTGGTACCTTGTTCGATATTCAGACAGATCGTCAAGCTCATCCATCTTCCTCGCATCAGCGAGACTACTTTGGAATTCCTTTACCAATTCTCAGACTTTACTTTTTTCAAAAACTCGATTCATAAATTTTTCCTGCTCCTCTCCGCAC
>JABDJM010000174.1 GCA_013002475.1 Saprospiraceae bacterium
CTCCCCATCTATTATAAGCTCAATGTGTATACCGCTTATGAATATTTGGAAAGCCGTTTTGATGCTAAGACCCGCGTATTAACTGCATTCTTATTTCTGGTGCAGCGGGGCTTGGCGGCAGGTATTACCATTTATGCCCCTGCCATAATACTTTCTGCCATACTGGGTTGGAGTCTCTCACTGACGATCCTAATAATCGGGGCCGTTGTAATTTTCTACACAGTGGTAGGAGGAACAAAAGCAGTGAGTCAAACTCAGCAGCAACAGATGGTCATTATTCTGGGTGGTATGACCCTGGCGTTCTTTATCATTTTGTCCAAGCTACCAGAGGGAGTTGGATTTTCGGAGTCCTTGACCATTGCTGGGGGAATGAACAAACTCAATGTCATTGATTTTAACTTCAGTTGGGATAACCGCTATAATTTTTGGTCAGGGATATTTGGGGGTACCTTTTTATTCCTTAGCTATTTTGGAACTGACCAATCTCAGGTCCAGAGATATCTTTCGGGGAAGTCATTAACAGAGTCCAGATTGGGACTCCTTTTCAATGGTATTCTGAAGGTTCCCATGCAGTTTTTGGTATTGTTTGTTGGAATAATGGTTTTCGTCTTTTTCCAGTTTACACAGGGACCTATTCACTTTAACAATGATAACCTTGCCAAACTTCGGCAATCCGAATATGCCACTCAGCTTTCCACCCTGGAATCTCGGTACGATCAAATTTTTGAGGATAAAAAAACGGCGGTAATTGGAGTCTCAGATTTGAAAGAAAGTGATCCGTCAGCCTATCAGGAAACCAGGGCCAGGATTAACGAACTTATTGATGAAGAGAAACAAGTACGGGACCAGGTAAAAACTCTGATTACTCAAAGCAATCCGGCCGCAGAGACAAACGATAAAGATTATGTCTTTATCAACTTCGTGGTAAACCATCTCCCTGTGGGTATCATCGGATTACTGTTGGCCGTGATTTTTTCGGCGGCCATGTCCAGCACTTCATCTGAATTAAATGCCCTTGCCACGACCACGGTAATAGACTTTTATCGACGGTTTTTCCGGGATTCTGAATCCGATCACCATTACCTTTTGGCTTCCAAAGGGTTCACGATTATGTGGGGGGTCTTAGCCCTTTGTTTTGCCGCCTTTGCCTCGCTTTTTGACAATCTGATTCAAGCCGTCAATATTATTGGATCCCTGTTTTATGGAACTATCCTTGGTGTTTTTCTGGTTGCCTTCTTTATGAAAAAGGTAAGAGGAACGCAGGTCTTTATTGCCGCAGTCATTGCAGAGATATTGGTGCTTATCATTTATTTCGGCGTTCATTTTGGATGGATCAATATCGCCTACCTGTGGTTAAATGCGATCGGTTGTCTGTTAGTTATGGCTATGTGTCTTATTCCGATCAGCTTCAGGGAAAAGGCATGAACAAATCTGACCGGCTTCTGGTAATTCTTTCATTTGGGGCCATCTATTTTATCTGGGGTTCAACATACCTTTTTAATAAGATCGTTGTTTCTGAGGTACCTCCCTTTCTTCTGGGAAGTGTCCGTTTTTTTTCTGCGGGCATTATCATTATGCTTATTGCCACGTTCCTCAGAAATAAGCCCAAGGTGAAGACCCACGAAATCCGTAATGCTGGAATTGCCGGCATTCTTTTTCTGACTCTCGGAAATGGGATAGCGGTTTGGTCTCTTCAGTATGTAGACTCAGGATTGACAGCCTTACTAATTGCTGCACAACCTTTGGTGCTTCTGTTAATGATGTGGATCCTCGAAGGAAAAAAGATTCTGATGAAATCTATGATCGGGATTGCACTGGGTTTCATTGGAATTTATCTTTTGGTTTTTCAAAATGAGGTTGAGGCACATCCTGATCAGTGGAAGGGGTTTATTGGGATCTTCTTTTGTTTGTTGACCTGGGGTTATGCTTCTCTTTTTGTGGCTAAAGCAGATCTTCCAAAAAATTTCTTTGTCAGCTCTGGTTATCAGATGTTGATCGGAGGATCACTTATGATGGTCCTCAGTGGTCTGTTAGGGGAGGATTTTTCCAGCCTTCTTGGTTTGAGTGTAAAAGGAAAACTGTCGATGGCATATCTTATAGTCTTTGGCAGTATTGCAGCCTTTACAGCCTTCAACTTTCTACTAAAAAGGATCTCTCCCGAAAAAGTAGCCACCAATACGTACATCAACCCCGTGGTGGCTTTGATCCTGGGTGCCTTGGTGCTGGGTGAAGTGATCACCTGGCTGGCCGTTCTGGCCGCTGCGCTCCTCCTAAGTGGCGTGTTTTTCATCAATTCTGCAAGGACAAAAGGCTAGGATAGCTTTGTTCGTCGATAGTTTTCGCCCGCTTTTCTACAACCATATACTAGCAGCCGCCATTTCACTATTATAGTATCGGAAAAATGAGTTTTTATGAAAAATGCATTGAAATCGATCCTTTGGATTGCACTTTTAGGTGGAGGATTCCTGTTGGGCGCAGGCTGGAAATCAAATTCGAATGACCAGCAGGAAGAGGCCAGTGGAATATCAGAAAATTTAGGGGAGGCAACGGCAACTCTAACACGGGGAAGAGTTCCTGCTGATGCTAAGGTTCGCTTTGCGAATGATGAGGAAGCCACCATTTCGCTTTTTGAGGAAGCAGCACCATCGGTGGCATATATCACTACGACCAACCTAAGGTCAGATTACTGGAGTCGGAACGTCTCTGAAATCCCCCGCGGATCAGGTTCAGGTTTTGTCTGGGATAAGGATGGCCATGTGATAACCAACTACCATGTCATCGAAGGGGCAGACAGAGCCACAATTACGCTGGCTAGCGGAGAATCATTCCAGGCGCGACTTGTAGGCTCTGCTCCAGAAAAAGACCTGGCCGTGCTAAAGATCGATGCTCAAAATGAGGAATTGTTGCCGATACCCATTGGACGATCTGATGGATTGCGCGTGGGTCAATCCGTATATGCAATTGGCAATCCATTTGGACTGGATCAAACGCTTACCACCGGGATCATTTCTGCTCTTGGCCGTGAGATTAATTCCAGAGCTGGTGTACCCATTAAAGGTGCCATTCAAACCGATGCGGCTATTAACCCTGGAAATTCTGGAGGTCCCCTTTTAGATAGCTCAGGGAGACTGATCGGTGTCAATACTGCTATTTACAGTCCCAGCGGTGCTTATGCTGGCATAGGATTTTCTATTCCGGTTGATATAGTCAATTGGGTTGTGCCGGATCTTATTGAATATGGCAGGGTCAAGCGCCCGATGTTGGGTGTTGACCTGGCTACTCCTCAGATGGCTAAGCGAAACCGCATCCAGGGAGCTATTGTGCTGGAGGTTGCTGCGGGTAGTGCTGCAGATCGGGCTGGTGTGCTGAGCGCGAAGCGCGATAACTATGGAAGGACCTTTCTAGGCGATGTGATCGTTGGGATTAATAATGACAAAATTGAGAACAACGGACAATTGCTTCTTGCCTTGGAAAAATATCAGCCTGGTGAAAGTGTGAAATTGAAAGTGCTGCGGAAGAAAGAACTGGTTGAGTTGGACCTTGTGCTTGATGAGTTTAAGTAGAGGGAAGTAAAATTGTTTGAAATGTTTAAGGAAAACATTACACCCTATGATTTTACTACCCTTTCCTAAGTGCCCGCAAAAGGCAAGATCCAATTTCTGGCGATCCAGCCACCAAAAATTCCCCAAGCTGCCAGCAACCAGATGACGTTGGCCCACCAATATTTTCCTTTGGCATCGAACCAGGAAAAAGCGGCTAGTAGACCACCGGCTACCATAAACATTTCAGATCCTTCGATCAGGGGTAGAACCTCTTGCTCCGGATGATTGATTACCCAAAGGACAATGAAATAGAAAGGAATCCATATGAGTAGCTCTGCCATTTTGTGAGATATACGACTGTCTAAAAGCCAGGCTCGCTTTTTTCCAAGTTTGTGAACCTCTTCAACTTTCGGAATGGCCATCACGATGAATTGATAGCAAGCCCAAATCCCAAAGGCTACCCAAACCCAAAAAAGTATATCCCGCATAACTTATAAAGTTAAGTAAACCTCGATTTATTCGTTCAGCTGCAGCAATAACTATAGTTTTTCAAAGTTTAACGGAAAAAGCGACTCCTACCCTGACAGATACCCAATAGAAAAATTTATTTTAGGGAGGCATTCTTTAACCTCTAAACTTGAATCCGATGAAAAACGCTACCCGATATTCAGATAGTGAGCTTCAGGAATTCCGGGAGTTGGTACAGGGGAGGATCGAGAAAACAGAAAAAGAATTTCAAAGTCTTAAGGATCAAATTGCTGAGCTGGAAGAATCTATGGGAGATGATCGCTCAGATATGATGGATTCAACCAATTCACATACAGAAGGTGAGATGTTGTTCAGAATGGCCGGGCGTACTCAGCG
>JABDJM010000178.1 GCA_013002475.1 Saprospiraceae bacterium
ACCATTCCCTCCCACTATTCTCCAATGGTCGTTAAATAGAGAAAAGGAACGATTTGGTTAGCAGAAATGTTAGACCTTTGTCTTACAGCAAAAATAATTGCATGTCAAACAACTGGACATTAGGAGAAAAGCAACGAAAAGGAATCGGCAAAAAAACCGAAGAGGCAATTCTTGTGGGATTGGTTCAGCGGGATCAATCCGAGGAACAGGTTCGTGAATACATGGATGAATTGGCTTTCCTGGCTGAAACTGCGGGAGCTAAAACCATTAAACGCTTTGTTCAAAAATTGCAGCACCCTGATAAGCGATATTTTGTCGGATCAGGGAAGATGGGTGAGATCAAGGAATATCTGGATGCGCATGAGAAGGTAAACATGGTCATTTTTGATGATGACCTAAGTGGAAAGCAGGTAGGAAATTTGGAGGAGGAGCTCAAGGTGAAGATCATTGACCGCTCCAGTCTTATCCTGGATATTTTCGCAAGCAGGGCCCAAACAGCGCAGGCAAAAACTCAAGTGGAGCTAGCTCAGATGCAATACCTACTACCAAGGCTAAGGGGGTTATGGACTCACCTTGAGCGACAAAGAGGTGGTATCGGTATGCGTGGCCCGGGGGAGAAAGAGATAGAAACAGATCGCCGGATCGTCAGGGAAAAAATTTCCTTGCTAAAGAAAAAACTGGAAAAAATTGATCAGCAAAATGCGACCAGGAGACGGAATAGACAGGATCTGATCAGAGTCGCCTTAGTTGGATATACAAACGTGGGAAAGTCCACCATCATGAATCGTTTGAGTAAGTCCGATGTTTTCGCTGAAGACAAACTTTTCGCCACCCTGGACACCACAGTACGCAAAGTGGTTATCGAGACTACCCCTTTTTTACTTTCAGATACCGTTGGTTTTATCCGAAAACTCCCTCACCACCTGATCGAAAGTTTTAAGTCTACACTAGATGAGGCCAAGGAGAGTGATATTCTGGTTCATGTTGTGGATATCTCGCATCCTCAATATGAGGATCAGGTGCGGGTAGTTCAGCAAACCCTACGTGAGTTGGGAACCGAAGAGCTTCCTCTGTTAATGGTCTACAATAAAATGGACAAGTACCGGGAAACTCAATTTGATGATCTTCTTGAGGAAACAACAAAACAGGATCTGGAGTCTCAACTAAAAGATCAGATCAGGAAGGATTTGGGGCAGACACCTGCGGTATTCATCTCAGCCCTTCAGAAGAAAGGCTTTAAGGAACTCCGGTCAGTATTATTTAAGTTGGTCACGGAATCCTATAAGAAAAGATATCCTTACAAGACCAAATCCTGGTAATCCACAAGTCCCTTCTTTGTATAATTGCACATGGATGCAATGGTAAAAAAGTATGCACACCTTTTGGTCCACTACTGTTTGGAGCTTAAGGAAGGAGAAAAGCTGTTTGTCAATTCTTCGGCACTTTCCGAACCGCTAATCATGGCCGTATATGCTGAAGCGACAGCGGTCGGTGCTCAGGTAGAAATGGATATCAGATTCCAGGATAGACAACGCCTGTATTATGAAAATGCTGAAGGTCAAACCCTGGATCGGGTTCCTTCCTTTTACAAACTTGCCATTGAAACTTTTGATGCCTACCTAAACATCAGGGCTCCTTATAACCTTATCGAGGATGGCCGGATCGATCCGCAAAAGAAGAACCGTCGGAAAAAGGCAATGACTACTATCCAGCAAAAGTATTTTGAAAGGACAGCTACCAGGGATTTAAAGAGAAACCTGTGTCAATATCCAACATTGGCCTCCGCTCAACATGCGGGCATGTCTCTTGACGAGTACAAAGATTTTATTTTCAGTGCTTGCCGGTTGTATGACTCTGATCCCGCAGAATCCTGGAGAGAAGTCAGAAGAGAGCAGCAAACGATCGTTGACTATCTCAACTCAAAAGAAAAAATTCATTACAAGGGTGAGGGGATCGATATTTCCTTTTCTACAAAAGAAAGAACCTGGATCAACTCTGATGGACAAACAAACATGCCATCAGGAGAGGTGTACACCAGTCCGGTGGAAGATTCGGTCGAGGGAACAATTCATTTTTCACATCCCGCTATTTATGGGGGGAAAGAAGTTGAAGGAGTAACCCTATGGGTGGAGAAAGGGGAGGTAACAAAATACGAAGCCAAAAGAGGAAAGGAAGTCCTTGATGAGCTGCTGCAACTGAATGGAGCACGAAGATTTGGAGAAGCGGCCATTGGTACTAATTATCATATCAACAGGTTTACCAGGAACATACTTTTTGATGAAAAGATCGGTGGCACGATCCATTTGGCCGTTGGCGCAGGTTTCCCCG
>JABDJM010000197.1 GCA_013002475.1 Saprospiraceae bacterium
CTTGTGTACATGGTGTGGAGCGCTGGAGATCGGATTGCGGATGCAACTCTGGTGGAAAGCAAGGCTGGAAACAACATTGGAGAGCACCTCTTCGCGAACTAATGGACTGGGTGAGGGATCAAATGCGGGAAACATATATTCCACGCATGACCGAAATGGGTCTGGATCCCTGGGAGATTAGAAATGCCTACATCGATATCATCCTGGATCGTGGAAATACCAGCATAAATCAATTCTTTGAAAAGCACTTTGATCGGGAATTAACCCCAGAGGAAAAAGTGAACTTTTTCAGGATGATGGAAGTTCAGCGGAATTGTCTCCTTATGTACACCAGTTGTGCCTGGTTTTTTGATGAGATTTCGGGCATAGAGACCAATCAGGTCCTTCAATATGCCCTGCGTGCTATCAGATACCATCGTCGATTGACCAAGGTGGACCTCTACCCTTATTTCGTCCAACGCCTAAAAGAGATCCCCTCCAATAAACACCCAAACGGCTCAGTGTCCTTCCAAAAGCATGTTATTCCTTCTCAGCTAGACCTCAGAAGAATGGCCATGCATGTGGGACTGGCGGTTGTTTTCTCTGATTCTCCGACAGATTTTGAGCTGTATAACATCCGGGCAAAAGCGGAGATCTTCAAAAAGTATCGCGCCGGTACTCAAAGAATGGTTGTGGGTCGAACCCAACTTCAATCCATGATCACTCATGTAGAACGGACCTATTATTTTGCCACGGTCTATGCGGGTCAACATAATTTCATTGGGCAGGTATCCAAGAGCATGCGGATGGAGGATTTTTCCCTTTTTCAAGAGCAAGTTGAGGCAAGTTTTGAAACCGGTAACCTGAGTAAGGTGATCGCTTTGATCCACGAATATTTTGGAAAGGATCACTACTCTATCTGGAAATTACTACGCGATGAAAAACAAAAAATCCTTCAGGAAATAACTCGGAGAAGTTTAGTCCATGGTGAAAGCGCCTTTCATGAATTGTATAATGACAATTATCAATTGATGAACAGTATGCAGCAAAGTGGACTTCGCATACCTTATACTTTTATCGCAGCATCAAGGTTTGTCCTAAACTCTGATCTCAGGGAGATCATGGAAGCTCATCCGATCAATCTTTTTAAGCTGCGAGATCTGTTGGCAGATCTCAAGAAATGGAAGATCGAGATACAGGATCTTTCAGAATTTTTGTTGGCGGCAGGAGAAAGAATCTATTATGAAATTCGCTTGATCGTTGCAGGCGGAGGTAGTGAAGAGGACATCTGGAATCTTATCGAACTCATTGATATTCTGACGGTATTAAATGGCGATCTGGATCTATGGAAAAGTCAGAATGTATATTTCTCGAAGTACAAAAAACTTTCTGCAGGAAGGGAAACCGAGGTGTGGAAAAAAGAATTCTTAAAGCTCGGGGAAAAGCTGGGGATGGCCGTCTAGTTTCGTACATTTGTTAGCTCTACAGGAGCTTCCAATTCACCATTCACAATTACGCTGTGCCGGATTTCGTCCATTTACATTGTCATACTCAATACTCACTTCTGGATGGGGCTTCCGATATCGGAAAAATGATGGATAAAGCCGTTGCCGACGGGCAGCGGGGCGTTGCACTAACCGATCATGGCAACATGTTTGGTGCTTTCAAATTTGTGGCCGAGGCTGAAAAAAGGAATATCAAACCCATAGTTGGTTGTGAGTTCTACATGGTTGAAGATCGCCACATTAAATCTTTCAGTAAAAGTCGTGGTGAAAAGGATGTCCGTTATCATCAGCTTCTTTTGGCCAAGAACCAAAAAGGCTATGAAAACCTTTCCAAGCTTTGTTCACTGGGTTTTGTGGAAGGACTGTATTCCAAATTTCCGAGGATCGACAAAGAGCTACTCGAAAAATACCATGAAGGCATAATTGGGACCAGCTGTTGTCTTGGCGCAGAAATCCCACAGGCCATCTTACATGGTAAACTGGACGAGGCCGAGAAAAAGCTCAAATGGTGGATCGACCTTCTAGGTGAAGATTTCTATATCGAACTACAAAGACATAAAGGACTAGAAAACATTGATGGTCTTGGCGTAAGCCAGGAGGACATCAATCAGCAACTGCTGATCTTTGCAGATAAATACAACGTCTCCGTAATTGCTACCAATGACTCTCATTATATAGATGAAGATGATGCCCCTTCGCACGACATTTTGCTTTGCGTAAATACCGGTTCACTAAGAGAAGAAGAAAAAAGGTTCAAATTTCCGAGTTCAGACTTTTTCTTCAAGACGCAAAGTGAAATGAATCATCTTTTCAAAGATGTTCCATTTGCGGTGGATAACACCATGGCCATTTTTGATAAGATAGAAACACTAAGCCTAAAACGGGATGTATTACTTCCCGCCTTTCCGATTCCCAAAAAATTCAAAAGTCAAAACGAATATCTCCGGCATCTTACCTATGATGGTGCCAGACACCGCTATGGGCAGATCAGTCCTGAGATCAAGGAACGGTTGGATTTTGAATTAAAAGTTATTGAGCAATCCGGTTACCCTGGTTATTTTTTGATCGTTCAGGATTTCACAAACACCGCTCGTAAGATGGGTGTATCGGTGGGTCCCGGACGCGGCTCCGCCGCTGGCTCAGCTGTGGCTTATTGCACCGGGATCACCAATGTAGATCCCATTAAGTACGATCTGCTATTTGAGCGATTTCTGAATCCTGAGAGGATATCCATGCCGGATATCGATATTGATTTTGACGACGAAGGGCGGAGCAAGGTGATCGATTATGTCATTGAAAAATATGGCAAAAATCAGGTCGCTCAGATCATCACCTACGGAACCATGGCGGCCAAACTCTCTCTTCGGGATGTAGGCCGCGTTTTGGATGTTCCCCTCGGTGAGGTGGACCGCGTGACAAAAACTTTTCCGCATGCTTTAGGGGCTAAACTAGCCGATGTACTCCACAAGGGAGATGTGGCTCCAAAACTTAAGGAGCGACTCAATACAGAGGATCTCGAAAGAGCATACCAATTCAGGGATCTGGCCAAAGGGAAGGATCATGTAGCTGAGGCCATAGAATTGGCAGCAAAGCTTGAAGGTTCCATTCGTAACACCGGGATCCATGCCTGTGGCATTGTGATCACACCGGATGATATTACAAAATACATTCCCGTCTCGGTTGCCAAGGATTCTGATCTGCTTGTATCGCAATTCGATAACTCTGTAGCAGAGGATGCAGGCCTTCTGAAAATGGATTTCCTGGGGCTAAAAACCTTAACCATCATTAAGGAGGCCATACGGATCATTAAACAGACTCGCGGCATTGAGATAGATGCAGACCATATACCTCTTGATGATCCAACCACTTATGCCCTCTTCCAAAAAGGAGATACGGTGGGGATCTTCCAGTATGAGAGCGGAGGAATGCAAAAACATCTTAAGGACCTTGTTCCCGATAAATTTGAGGATCTCATTGCGATGAATGCCTTGTATCGGCCTGGTCCCATGGCATACATCCCCAACTTCGTTGCGCGACGACATGGTCGAGAAAAGATAACCTATGACCTGCCGGATATGGAAGAATATCTGGCTGAGACCTATGGGATCACAGTCTATCAGGAGCAGGTTATGCTCCTTTCCCAAAAGTTAGCAGGCTTTACCAAAGGCGAAGCAGATATGCTTAGGAAGGCCATGGGGAAAAAGAAAAAGAAGCTCATTGATGAGATGTTCCCTAAGTTCCTTGAGGGTTGCGAGAAAAATGGACATCCGGAAAATGTGGTAAAAAAGATCTGGAAGGACTGGGAAGCCTTTGCATCCTATGCCTT
>JABDJM010000205.1 GCA_013002475.1 Saprospiraceae bacterium
ATAGAACCACAAATACAAACGGCCGCATACCTTTTCGCAAGTATCCTTTTCATATTGAGCTTGGGTGGCTTGTCCTCCCAGGAATCTGCTAAGAGAGGTGTTCTATATGGAATAGTCGGAATGGCTATTGCCATTTTGGCTACCGTACTCGGATCTGGTGTGGAGGGACATACCTGGATCATCGCCGCTATTGCAATCGCTTCCGTTATAGGCATCGTAGTGGCCCGACGGGTAGAAATGACAGCGATGCCTCAGCTAGTGGCGATACTCCATAGTTTTGTTGGGTTGGCTGCAGTACTCGTCGGTTTTGGCTCCTATCTAGATCCGGTCACACAAGCACTACCGGATGTAGAACACACCATTCATTTAGTGGAGATCTTTATTGGTGTTTTTATCGGAGGGATAACCTTTACCGGGTCGATCATTGCCTGGGGAAAGCTTGATGGAAAAATCAGAAGTAAACCTCTATTATACCCTGGAAGGCATCTAGTAAATATCGCCCTGGTAGTAGCTTGTATAGTCCTTGCTGTTTTATTTTCTCTTGAAAGTGGGACTAACGGAATGTTGTTCCTGTACATCATGACCGGCATTTCATTTTTCCTTGGTATCATGCTCGTCATGGCCATTGGTGGTGCTGATATGCCAGTGGTCGTATCCATGTTGAACTCTTATTCAGGTTGGGCAGCCGCTGCTGCTGGATTTATGCTAGGAAATGATCTGCTGATCGTTACTGGTGCCCTGGTGGGAAGTTCCGGAGCCATTCTATCGATCATAATGTGCCGGGCGATGAATAGATCTTTTTGGTCTGTGATATTTGGAGGATTTGGAGATGCTCCTTCCGGGGAGGCTTTGGCCGTTACCGGTGAAGCAGTTGCCACAAGTCATGATGAAGTTGCCGAGATGCTTAGAAATTCCAAGTCGGTGGTCATCGTTCCAGGGTATGGAATGGCTGTTGCAAAAGCACAGTATCCGATCCATGCGATGGTTGATCATTTGAAAAAGGAGGGTAAGGAAGTTCGTTTTGGAATACACCCCGTTGCGGGCCGTCTGCCAGGACACATGAATGTTCTTCTCGCTGAAGCCAATGTTTCCTATGACATCGTTCTTGAAATGGAAGAGATCAATGAAGATCTTCCGGAAACGGATGTGGTCCTGGTAATCGGTGCCAATGATATTGTAAACCCATCCGCATTGGATGACCCCAACAGCCCTATCGCAGGTATGCCTGTTATTGAGGTCTGGAATGCAGAAAATGTAATCGTGATGAAGCGGTCTATGGCGACTGGTTACGCAGGTGTTCAAAACCCTCTTTTCTTCAAGGAGAACACCCGAATGTTGTATGGAGATGCCAAGGACTCTGTGCTTAAGATCAATGCCGAGCTAAATTAATTAGGGCCATCTTATTTCGACAGGCTATTTCTTACCTTTTTTTGGTACGGATAAATACTTACAATCATAATTATTTACCCCTCGCTTAACATTGATTAGGAATAAATAGCCTGCAATAATCTATCTTAAAGGCTTAGGTTCTTATTCTCAGGAACCTAGTATATTCTCCCTCCTTCTAACTTTTGAACTGATTTTTTAGTGCAGACCAATCACTTTGCATTCCTAAGTTGACATTAGGTCATATTAGGGTGGGACTCTTTTTTTTATACAAAAATCAAAATCAAAAAACACTTTCTAATGAAAAAAGTCTTACTACTCCTTTCGAGCATAATATTTGTTCTCGGGACTTCCTTTGGGAACACAATGAATTCCCCAGTAATCACTGATTGTAGCAGTGTAAGCATTTATGCAGGGGTTGAAAAAATTACTGTTTCAGGCCTAAATTCAGCTCCTAAGGTTGGTTTGAAAATAAAAGATAGTTCTGGTTCTACGGTTTTTCAATGCATGCAAAATTGTAGCTCAACTGAAACGGTTTCGGTTAACCCCGGACATTATCAGGTTGTAGTTAAATATTACAATCAGTATTGGAAACTCATCTGCACCGTCAATGAAACGGTGCAAGTGTACGATCACCCTGGATCAGGAGGAGACGATGATGACAACGGAGGTGGCGATGATGATGACAACGGAGGTGGAGACGATGATGACAACGGAGGTGGAGACGATGATGACAATGGCGGTGGAGATGATGATGACAACGGTGGAGGAGACGATGATGAAAACGGAGGAGGAGACGATGATGAAAACGGAGGCGGAGACGATGATGATAACGGAGGCGGCGACGATGATGACAATGGAGGCGGAGATGACGATGACAATGGAGGCGGCGACGATGATGACAGTGGAGGCGGAGACGATGATGACAATGGAGGCGGCGATGATGATGATAATGGAGGTGGCGACGACGATGACAACGGTGGCGACGACGATGATAACGGAGGTGGCGATGATGATGACAATGGCGGTGGTTGCACTGATGCCGATCATGACGGATATTGCGCCGAGGATGATTGTGATGATCACAATCCTCATCTACCAGCCATTCCAGGATCCGCCTGTGATGACGGAAATCCAAATACCAGCAATGATGTTTATCAGGCGGACGGCTGTACTTGTGCCGGTGAGAATAATCTTCCACCATGCCAGGGCGTGACCGCAAAGACAACTCCTGGCACAATCAGTGTTTATGGTTTAGATGGAGGGATTTCATCTGTGCAAGTTTTCAGGTTACCCGCTTATCAAATTGCTTTCATCTGTAATTTCCCGGATTGTGGATCGAATGTGACCGTAAATCTTCCAAACGGAGACTACCTGGTCAGAGTAAACTTCTTCAATGAGCCACAATGTCAAAGTGAATTCAGCTTCACTGTAACCGGAGGATGCACTGATGCAGATGGCGACCTAGTTTGTGCTGAAGATGATTGCGACGATACCAACCCATGGGTGGGTTATTCCCAATCTCCTGGTACTGCCTGCAATGATGGCAATTCTGCAACTAGTGGTGATGTTATCCTGGATGATGGATGCACCTGTGCTGGAGTTCCAACTGGATGTGAATCAGTAACTCTTGTAAAATGGGATTTAGACGCCTGTAATTCAAATTCCTATTATGGTACTAATACGGACTTTAGCGAATTCACACCTTCTTATCCTTACCCAGGTGGCTGTTTAAATGTTTACGCGAGTAACGTTGGTTCGGGCGCAGGAAGTCATCCGCCAGCAAGCAGCGATGATGACGATAATGGTGGAGATGACGATGATAATGGCGGCGACGATGATGATGACGATTGGGGCTGGGGCGATGACGATGATAATGGGGGAGGAGATGATGATGACAATGGTGGAGATGATGATGATAACGGCGATGATGATGATAATGGAGGTGGAGACGATGATGACAATGGAGGGGGAGACGATGACGATAATGGCGGTGGAGGAGACTGTTCAGGAGGAGAGCATTCCTGTGTCTATGGAGCGAATGGTTCCTATGCAGGAATCTGTGTAGGCGGTGATGCGGGAACTTATTTCACAGCGGATGACAACAATGCCATTCGATTTGAGGTTAGCATCGACCCAGGTCAGATAGGTCAGATCACTGGCTTGAAATTCTACCAGCAATCCCCGGCCTACTACTCTCACATTGGAGGTTCTTCCGGATACAATAATTACCTGAAGAAATTCGGTGTTAGAATCCTTAAGAATGGTCATGAAATTTACAGGTCTGAGGACAATTACACCAATCAGCATGAATGGGAATTAGAAGTCTTTGACTTTTTGGGCAATCCGGATTTCCAGATAACAGAACATACGACGTTCGCATTTGAGATCTTAGGTTATTATCCTAAATCGGGAGTATGTACAGACAAAATGTTCTTTGATGTAGATGAGATCGAAGTGTTAGGG
>JABDJM010000231.1 GCA_013002475.1 Saprospiraceae bacterium
CCTAGAGCTTTTTGTTCAAGGAAAGACTTTGCCTTACAGGGAATCCCCGGATTTGCATGATTATTTTAGAACCGTATTGGATAATAACAGAGAGTTTGAAATAGAAACCGGTTTTAAGAAAAAATGGAAAGCATTAAAACTTCATTATGCTGGGCATCGCCATGAGCAAGTAAATAAATTGAAGGAGCAAAACAAGGCTTCTTTGGCAAGTATAGATTCTAAAATAAAATACTATAATTTCAATATAACTGCCCCGAGACCTTTTTGGCACAATATCGATTTCCCTTTTCCATTTGGCCAGGGCCTATTGGTTTTCAATAATACCCGTTTTACTGAACTCTACACTTTTATTCCCAGTCAAAAGGTACTGAATAGCTTTCCACTGGGGTCAAAGAAAAGAGCTTTGTTTCCTGTGGAAAAGGAAGTAGTATATATAGGATTTAAATACTCTGACCTTGGCCTGGAAATGACTTCAGGAACACATACTACCATTGATCGGGATGAAATAGATCTGGAATTTATTCCTGCCACCCTTAAAGATGTCGAGGAGTCTCTCGCAGGCTTAGACTAGGCTATAAAGGACTTACCTAAAACTCTGATTGATCTTTTCCAAGACTCCGACCTCAGGAGTCAATTCTTCCTCTTTTAAATGGTTGAGCGGCTTCTGAACGGTATTCAGTTTTTTATGTAGATCCTGACTGTCCGGATTTATGTAGAGGAGCCCGGTGAGAATCTGACCATGGTCTTTGGCAGCCTGAAGTCTGTTAACGGCTGTATTTCGATCGGTGGGGTTCCAATCCGGAGCCAGCTTGCTTAGGTGGATTTTTGAACCATCAAACAACTCAACCTCCGCTGAAGAACCCTCGGTATAGTCCACGGTTATTTCTTCCTCTCTGGGTACGAAGTCAAACTGAGAAGTGGATTCAATATGAGCGCGGACATGAGAGTAGGATTTAGTAGAGCCTACATTATTGTTGAAGGTGACGCAGGGAGAAATAATATCGATGAAAGCAAAACCGGGATGTGACATAGCGGCCTGGATCAGAGGAACAAGCTGTGTTTTATCTCCGGAAAAGCTTCGTGCTACGAAAGAGGCGTTAAGCTCCAGGGCCAGCCCAACAAGATCGATCGCCTGGTAGGGATTATGAGCACCTGCCTTGCTGACCGAACCAAAATCTGCAGTTGCTGAGTCCTGACCTTTGGTCAAACCATAGCAACCGTTGTTCATTACTATGTAGACCATGTTCAGATTTCTGCGGATGGCATGAACAAATTGACCCATACCAATGGAGGCAGTATCGCCGTCACCAGAAACGCCCAGGTAAATCAAATTACGATTGGCCATATTTGCTCCCGTGGTAATGGAAGGCATTCGACCATGTACTGAATTAAATCCATGCGAATTACTCAGGAAGTAGGTTGGTGTTTTTGAGCTACAGCCGATTCCCGAAAGCTTCGCCAGCCGGTGAGGTTCCAGTGAGATCTCATAACAGGCCTGGACGATTGCGCCACTGATACTATCGTGACCGCAGCCGGCACAGAGCGTGGAAATAACACCCTCATAATCTGCTTTTAAATAACCAACCTTATTCTTCTTCAATTCAGGATGGTGAAATAATGGCTTTAAGTATGACATATCTTTTGGCTATGTGCTTTGAGCTGTGAGCAATTTGCTGTTAGCGTGTGTAATTAATATTTGTTTGGCTTTGTGCCTCCTTTGTGTCTTAGTGGCCCAGATTGAGGAAAATAAATAGCTACAAAGCCACAAAGTCCACGATTAAGTATTTCTTCAATCAACAATCAACAATCAACAATCTCTTTGGGCATTGCCCAAACCTACACTTCTACCCCTAACTTTTCTTGTATCTGCTTTTGGATAGTATCCGCGGTTATTGGTGTGCCATCGTAGTTTAAAATGGGGATCAACTTTGACGGATCAATATCTAATTCATTGATCAAAAGGGTTCTAAACTGTGCATCCCGGTTTTGCTCAACTACAAAAAGCCGCTCATGAGTGTTAATAAATTCTTTTACTTCACTGGGGAAGGGGAAGGACTTCACTCGCATGCTATCAATTATTACCCCACCATCCTTTAATTGGTCCATTGCTTCAATAGCCGCATAAGCAGTTGTTCCAAAAAAGACCAAACCAAGCTCTTTGCTTTGGTTTACTTCCTGGTAGAATTCCGGCTTAGGCATTAGCCCTTTTGTAGTCTCCCACTTCTTGGCAAGACGATCTACATTACTTTGATAGACTTCGCCTAACTCAGAATACTTCGCATACTCATCGTGCGAGGTCCCTCGGGTAAAAAATGAACCCTTAGTAGGGTGGGTTCCTGGATAGGTTCGGTAGGGGATCGCATCCCCATCAACATCAAGGTAGCGACCAAACTCCTCGGTCATATTTTCAAGTTCCTCTGCTGTGAAAACTTTTCCTCGATCATAGTTTCTTCCTTCTTCCCATTGCAATGGTGGGGACATATGATTGTTCATCCCTAAATCAAGGTCCGAGATCACCATGATCAAAGTTTGCAATCTATCTGCCAGGTCAAATGCTTGTGCGGTGAATTCGAAGCATTCAGCTGGGGAACTAGGGAAAAGCAATGGATGCTTTGTATCTCCATGTGAGGCATAAGCTGAGGAGATAATATCTGCTTGCTGCGTCCTTGTAGGCATTCCGGTTGATGGGCCGCCTCTTTGTACATTAATGAGTACCACCGGGATTTCTGCGAAATATGATAACCCAATAAATTCGCTCATCAGGCTTACACCTGGTCCGCTGGTTGCAGAAAATGCCCTGGCCCCTCCCCAGGTTGCTCCTATAACCATGCCTATGGCTGCGAGCTCATCTTCAGCTTGTACAAAAGCATATCTCTTTTTTCCTGTTTCGGGATCTACCCGGAGTTTTTTGCAATAAGTCTCAAATGCTTTGGCAATTGAGGTGGAAGGAGTAATCGGGTACCAAGCCATAACACTAGCCCCGGCATATAAAGCTCCAAGGGCACAGGCAGTATTTCCATCGATCAATATGGAATCGGCCACCTTGTCCGTTTTCTCTAATCGAATTGGAAGTGGATAAGAATAATTCTCTTTGATATGGTTGGCTCCCAGCTCCAAAGCCTTGTAGTTCGGCGGTAGGAGCTTTGGCTTTTTTTCGAATTGTTCTGCGATCACCTCTTTAACAACCTCAAGGTCTATGTCCAAAAGAGTAGCAACTGCTCCTACATAAATAATATTCTTAAACAGTTGTTGAAGACGGGCCCTTTCGTAGTTTTCCATGGAGAGGGCGATCATCGGAACTCCGATGTAGTTTATATCTTCTCTTATAAATTCATTGTGCAACTTCTTGCTGCTGTCATAGACGAAGTATCCACCTGGTCTGACTGAATCTATATCCCTTCTAAGGCTTTGTGGATTCACCCCGACAAGCACATCTATTCCTGCTCTTCTTCCTAGGTATCCATTTCCGTTCACCCGGATTTCGTACCAGGTGGGAAGGCCTTGAATATTGGAGGGGAAGATATTTTTTGGAGTGATCGGGATCCCCATTCTAAAAATGGATTTTGCAAACATGTCGTTTGCTGAGGCGGAGCCGGTTCCATTTACATTGGCAAAACGAATCACTAAGTCATTCACCACTGTTTGTTGATCCATCTACTGATATACTTTAGTGACGTTGTATAAATATTTTTTCATGTCCCAGGCTGCCGTAGGACATCTTTCCGAGCAAAGGCCACAATGCAGACAAACATCTTCGTCTTTTACCATGACCCGTTTAGTTTGAAGTTCGTCGGAAACATACAGATCCTGTTCGAGATTGAGGGCAGGTGCTAAAAGCCTGGTCCGTAATTCGGTTTCCTCACCATTTAGAACAAAGGTGATGCAATCAGTAGGACAGACATCCATGCAAGCATCACATTCAATACATAAGTTATGATCAAAGACAGTTTGGACATCACAATTCAAACATCGCATGGCCTCTTTGAAGCCTTCCCCCTGAGTAAATCCGAGTTCTACTTCAACCAATCTGTTCTTTAGAGTCTTAGAAGTTGACTCATGAGAAACTCTGTATCGCAGATCATGAGCAATGTTATTGTCATAAGTCCACTCATGGATTCCCATTTTTTGGGAAGTCAGGTTCGTGGTAGGAGGTAATCGATCATTAACATCCTCACCCTGGCAAAATCTATGAATAGAAACAGCAGCTTGATGCCCGTGGGCAACTGCGGTAATGACATTTTCCGGTCCAAAGGCTGCATCACCACCAAAGAAGACCTTCGGAAGAGTTGATTGAAAAGTCGTTTTATCCAGGGTAGGCAGATCCCATTTTCCAAATTCAATTCCAAGGTCTCTTTCAATCCAGGGGAAGGCATTATCCTGGCCGATGGCAATGATCACATCGTCTGCCTGAATAAAAACGTCTGGTTCTCCTGTTGGGATCAATGATCTTCTTCCGTTTTCATCATATTCTGCCCGCACTTTTTCGAATAGGACTCCGTTCAGTTTGCCATCCGAAATGACATACTGCTTGGGCGGCATATTATTGAAAATGGGGATTTCCTCAGCC
>JABDJM010000271.1 GCA_013002475.1 Saprospiraceae bacterium
ATTTTCGGGGTGAAGGCCACTGACGAAATCCTGGTTGATGCCGATAAATACCAGATCGAGGAAATGTTTGTTGTTCAAAGGGATTCAGGTTTACTGATTGGTGTTGCATCTCGGCAACCAAAAGTCAATCAGGATATGATAGCCGGAATGCTGACCGCTATTAAATCCTTTGCGGAGGATGCATTTATGCAAGGAGCGGAAGACCTGGATTTTATTGAATATGATACGCTGAAGCTATCAATTCAGAATTTTCCCTCATATTTTGTTGTAGCAGCCCTTAGTGGCTCGATTTCTGCAAAAGAAAAGTCTGACTTCACTTCTCAGATCCTGGATTTCGCCAAGAGCGTCCTAAGGCACAAAGTGATCAAATGGGATGAGGAAGATTTTGAATTCATTTCCCGTCAGCTTGATCTAGAGTTTTTTAGTGGCCCTAAAACTTATAACCAACTAAAGCCACATGCTTAGTAAAAAAGTAATCTTAACTGGAAGTTTTGGAGTAGGGAAAACCTCCCTTTTCAACAGGTTTATTTTTAGCCGCTTCAGTGACAAGTACCTTACCACCATTGGTGTCAAGGTAAATAAGAAGACCATCAATATTAACGGTAGGGAGCTAAGCATGCTCCTTTGGGATATTGCCGGAGAAGTAAAACAGGACAAGGTTCCTACTTCCTACTTTCTCGGGGCAAGCGGAGTGATCTATGTTTTTGATCTCACACGCCCAAGCACCTTTAAGAATATTGCAGAAGACCTCGATTATCTAAATAATATCATCCCCAATAGCACTACCCGGGTAGTGGGTAATAAACTGGACTTACTGGATCAACCTGGAGTTGATCAGGTTAAGGCGGCTATTTCTCGCCCATGGGACATTTTAACCTCCGCGAAAACCGGAGAAAATGTTGAAGATCTTTTCCATGACTTAGGAAAGGAATTAATAAGTGAGCTTGTATGACACAAAGGGATAATATCTCTATTGACAACCATCAAATAATTCTATTAGACCGTAAAGGAAGGGTCAGGTATTCCTGTGAGACCCTGATAAACCTTCATGGGTTTAAGGAAAACTCCGTGGTTTCTGCTTTCCCGATCCTGGAAAGCATCTTTCCCCACATCCTTACAATGGGCACAAAGGAAAAACCTCTGCGGTATAACCGCTTAGAGTATCCTGTTCCAGGACTTAGCGGATCGTACGACTTCACGTTTCAATGGGCCGAGATCCACGATGGGGATTACATCTTATGGAACATTTACGATAGGTCAGAGCTATATAAAAATCTAAAAAAGGCTCAACAAAGAAGAAATGAACAGGCGATCATAGAAGAGCGTCTTTCCCATATCAGTCAGCGTGAGCTGGAAGAATGGAAGTAATCCTACCAAATCTCAATTTTTCTAAAAAAAAGCCTTCCTGGATTAATCATTTTCAAGCAATAAAACGTTTAAAACTTTATATTACTTGGAAGTTTACCTTCATGAAGACCCTTTTTACAATCTGCATTTCACTGCTGACTTTTGGTAGCAGCCTTATGGCTCAGCAAACATTCCAACCCAGACCAATTGGGTCAGGGGAAATGGTGGGGCTTATTTATGACAGGGAAGCTGCTGCTGATATCAGACTCCATACGAACGGTTTTGCCTTTGCCATGAACTTTGGTAAGATCAAAACCTACTACAAAACAAAATATTACCAAATTGAAATTGGGGAACTCAAACACCCAAAGGAATTCCGAAATCCCTTTGATGTCAATCCCAATGGTCGAGGATCCTCTTTCATCTATGGAAAACGAAATAACCTCTATGTATTAAGGGGTGGTATTGGTACAAAACGCTATTTCAGCGAAAAAGCAAAGAAAAGAGGGATTGCTGTTGGAGCATCCTACAATTTTGGACCATCCATAGGACTATTAAAGCCATATCAGCTAACCCTTCGATACCCCACAGATTCTCCTAACGGCGGTAACGTAGAGGTTAATGAATCCTATTCTGAGGAAAATCATGATCAATTTACTGATCACTCTTTTATTGTAGGGGCCGCAGGATTCTCAAAAGGGTTTGCAGACTTAAAAATCCGGCCTGGTGTTCACGCTAAGGCAGGTTTGCATTTTGCTCTGGGAGCCTTTGATGAGGTCGTTAAGGCCTTTGAAGCCGGAGTCATGGTCGATTGGTTTTTCTCCGAAGTCCCCATGATGATCCCACTGGATAACAACGAAAACAAATCCTACTTCCTCAATCTTTACTTAAATTTGCAATTCGGAAAACGCTGGTAATTTAAAACCTCCAGCTCTCCTGACTGTTTTACCTTCGACAATTTCATAAGAGATGATCGACTTACCCATTATTGAGGGAAACAATCAAAGGTCTCGCAAGCCGAAATGGCTT
>JABDJM010000278.1 GCA_013002475.1 Saprospiraceae bacterium
CAACTGCTTTTGAGAAATTTCAAAATCAGCCCGGATGGTTTCCATTTCCTGGACCGAAGAAACATTATTCACGCTGTCCCGAAACAGAATATGACTTTTAAAATAGGAAAGAGCTTCATCCGGATTACCAAGCCTTTCCTGGATCTTAGATAATCTGAGGTTGGCATCGCTGATCTCCGCCTTAAATTTATATTGGGTTGCCAATTCAAGAGAACCATATGCAAAATTTAAAGCATTCAGGTCATCGCCTTTTTCCGAGTAAATGTCAGACATATAGGCGAGGTACACACAGATCGGGTAGTAATCACCTAGCTTTTCGAGAATTTCAACTGCCTGATTGATATTTGACTCAGCAATCTCGTACTCCCCTTTCTCGGCATAAACCAGGCCTATGTTCCCTAGATTATAGGCCTTTCCAATTTCAGAATTGACCTCATCAAATAATTTTCCCGACTCTTTAAATAATAATAAGGCCGAATCAAGTTTTCCATAATTAAAATATTCGTCACCTGCGTTTAGTAAGGCAGAAGCATAATTTATCGTGTCCTTTTCGGCTTTAAGAATTCCCCAGGCTGTTTTATAATATCGGACGGAGCTATCGTGATTGCCCATGATAGAATACACATCAGCAATAGTGACGTTTACCAAGCCCAGATCTTTTTGATTATTTTGCTCGATAGCGATACGAGATGCATCAAAGTAACTATTCAATGCTTGGGGGAGATCACCTTTCAGGCGAAGTCCATTCCCCTTGTGGAGGTATCCCGTAAATAAATGCTGCTGAGAATCGGCTGCAAGAGAGAGTGCAATTAGGTCTTCGCTATAGGAAACTATCTGGTCTGCCTCATATTCATTAATAACTAACTGCTTAAGAAGCTCTAGTTTTTCTTCCGGACTGAAGGCTCCTTCCTCATAAACCAATTTCAGGCTATCAGAAATAGCTTTATCCTGCGCAAAACAATTCCTATCCTGACCAGAAAAAATATTCAGGATAAAGAAAAGGACGAAAAAGAAAAGCCTTCTTCGAATTGGTGTTACCATATGTTGTTCAGGACGACCCCTGGAATTAGTTCACCTTGATCTTAGGATCAATGACGAAGGTCCCACCCCTTCGCTCACCATTATTGAACACTTTGAATTTGATGGTATACTTTTGGATATCACCAGGTCCTCCTGCATTTATCCGACCCATAACAACTCCTGGACTCTGGTTGGAGTCTTTGAAGTTACTCATACCGAATAGATTTGGTCCGCTTGTATGTTCTACAATGGAAATTTCAACATCATCGGTGCCAAATGCAGAGGAACTTATTCCCTGCCAGATCACAAAATCCCCTCGATTAACTTCTATTTCAAAGTCTTCATTGGTTACCCCGGCGTCTTGTCCGAAATCACAAGTGGTTGAAAGATTCCCGGCTACAATTTCTCCGGTATTTACATTCAGGGTAATAGTGTGAATTGCTTGCCCTGAAAGGGCAGTTGTAAACAACAGACTGCATACGAAGCCCGTTGCTAAGGCCTTTAGGTTTGTATTCATTTTAGCTTTGGTTTTAACTGAATAATGAGCGTTAATTACATTGTTTCTGCCAATTGGTAAGCAGACACAAAACCAATTTAATGTTTATTTTCAGGAAACACCCTATTACCATGTCCTGATGCCCTATTTTGGGGCACAAGAAAAAACTATGATGAAAGAGAAATGTGAATTCAATGAGATCTTCCCAGTAGCACCTGCCGACCTTTTTAATGCCTGGTTATCCAGTGAAGGCCATAGTCAAATGACTGGAGGCAAAGCGCAATGCAGCAAAGAGATTGGGGCCAGTTTTAGTGCCTGGGATGGATACATTACAGGAAAAAACCATACTCTCATCTTAAACGAGGAGATCATTCAAACCTGGAGAACATCTGAATTTAAGGATGATGACGAGGATTCAGAACTGGTTGTTCGATTTAAAGAAATTCCTGGCGGCACCGAAATGTGTTTAATTCACCGGAATATTCCTACGGGTCAAACTCAATATGAACAGGGCTGGATAGATAATTACCTAAACCCGATGAAGGCACATTTCAAATGATAAAGAGCCATAATTTTTTACTCAGCATCATTATCCTCTTTGGGATATCCTGTAATCAATCAGAGGTTCAGGAAATACATGTCCTTTCGGGTACCTGGAAGGTTGAAGGAAAAAATGTTTACGAAGAGTGGCAGGCCAATGACGGAGGTTTGGTTGGTAAGGGCTACAGCCTGATTGAAGGAGAAAAACTTATCAGGGAAACTCTTTCAATCCGACCCGAAAATGGATCAATAATTTACACAGCCACCGTTCCCAACCAAAATGAGGGTGCTTCAATTCCCTTTATTCTCAACCCCAGTATTGATTCTCTCTTATCCTTCGAAAACCCGGAGCATGATTTTCCAAAGAAAATCCAATACAAGCCCATTTCCGATAATCAAATTGACGTCCGGGTTTTAGGAGAAGGCGACCAAGGGTTTTCGCAAGTGCTAAAAAGAGTCTCAGGTAATTGAAGAGCAAATCCGAACCTGTCAGATTTAAAAATTCCAAAATAGAAGGCTTACGACAGTTTGAGGTTATTGACCACGTGCATAGGCTAATGACACAGCAGGGTGGTACTCGTTTTCGTTTTGTAATAGTAGGAAGGGCTAAAAACCCTTTACCACTTACAAGACTAAAACCAAAAGCATGAGAACAAGCATCCATCTTGTCCTGTTTTTCTTTTGCATTTCATTGTGCGCCCAGGACTATGAAATCTATGTCTCCGACGCAGGCAACTTTAACAACCCTCCCTGGAAAATTATTAAGTACGATGGGGACGGACTTAATCCAACCACCTTCATAAATACTAACCTAAATTGGCCCCAGGACATTCTCTTTATGGAGAATGAAGATGTAGTACTTATCTCCAACCTCGGAAGTGGACAGATCAATAGACATGATGCAAGCAATGGGGTCTATCAATCCAATTTTGCATCTGGAATTGGGGGACCGACAAGGATGAAAATCGGTCCTGACAGTCTTCTGTATGTACTACAATGGAGTGGTAACGGAAAAGTTAAACGATATGAACTTAACGGGACCTTTGTTGATGATTTCACTTCTGAAGGTGTAACTCAAAGCATCGGGATCGATTGGGATGAGGATGGCAATCTTTATGTCTCCTCCTATGGCGGCGGTATTGTTAGAAAATTTGATTCTGACGGTAACGATATGGGTCTATTTATCAACTCTGACCTTCAGGGCCCTACTAACATATGGTTTAATGATGCTGGAAATTTGTTGGTTGCAGATTACAATGGAACTTCAATAAAACGCTTTAGTTTTTCCGGCAACTTCCTTGGAAATTTTATTTCAGGCCTCAGCAATTGCGAAGGTGTGGATCATTTTCCAAATGGAAATATTTTGATAGGTAATGGCGGCACCAAATCTGTAAAACTCTATGACAGCTCAGGTAATTACCTTGAAGATATAATCGAGAGCGGTTCTGGAGGTCTTCTAACACCAAATGCTGTTGTAATTCGAGAGGTAACTAGCACTTCTACAGAGGAATTAGAAAGTGAATCTACTTCAATTATCTATCCCAGCCACGGAAATAGCTTCTTCCTTAATGATGTCTATTTAGGTAAAGTTTCTGGAATTCAGATTTACAATTTAGCTGGAGAGCATGTCGGCCACAGAGTACCAGAGGGAAGCAAAGCCTGGACTCCCAAGAATTTACCCACTGGGTACTACCTATTGAAATGCCAATTTAAAACCGGGCAAATCAAAACAGAAAAGATTCTTTTGCAGACTCAGTAATAAGAAGAAAAAGTTTATTTATTCGGTTTTGCACCAATTGGTACATCTTTCCTTAAGATTTATGCGTTATTTTTGACAAACTCATAAATATTTCATGGAGTCATTTGTTGCATTTTTTGAAAATATGACCTCGGTCCAAAAACTGATGATAGTTTTTGCCTGCCTAGGTATCAATTGGCTTATTGAGTTAGCAATACCTTTATTTAAGGAAAGCTATAGAAAGT
>JABDJM010000281.1 GCA_013002475.1 Saprospiraceae bacterium
ATAGAAAATTCCGTTATTCAAATTTTCGCGGACTTTCCCATTGGGAGTCAAGACTGAGAATTGGAAATCTTCAGCAAGTATACCGGATGGGTAGATCGTAAAATTGATCAAGCCTTTTTCTGGTAATTCTAAATTAAAGCTGAGGACTTTCCCTTCTGCGGGATAACTATTTTTTTGAAAAAGAGGAAGAACAGGAAGGTCTATGCCTTCATAATCAAAAAACAGTTCATCCAAAACTTTGGAAGAATGAATAGTCTTGGTGGAAAAAAAGGTAGGTATTTGCTTTTCTATCGTCCGGTCCTGAGAGAGATTTTCAAATTTGAATTTCTGACCTTCCAGGCTTGATACAGACATCAATAAAAAGGAGATTAAAATGGCAGGGATATACCTCTGGTAATACCCACGAAAGGACATTGGGGAATTTTTCATTTTGGGTTGGTGTTAAGGCGTTAAGTCTATTAAATGCAATAGCCTGGAAGCCCGTGCTCATACAGCAAGGGGAACTAAAACAATACAGCCTGGATCAAGAAGAACTAGGTCATCACCAAAATGAAAGAGTTGGAATAAACATTGAATTGGGTTTTAAGGGTGTTTAAATTAAAGGCTAATTCGATGGGTTTCCGAATTATTAAGCCTCCATTCTGTACATAACAATAATAATCAATCCTATTTTTGAACAAAAAATAATCCATGCGAATTATCTGTTCAGAAACCAGGGATCATATTCAAATAAGTCATTTTGAGTTAGATCAAAAGTTTATGATCAAGTATGAAAAAGGTCACCTGGAAATCACCTTTAAATTTCGAAAGTCGGAAAAATTGAATTCTCCAGCTAGTCTTAAACAACTGGATGTCAATCACTTTTTTGAAATCGCTAAACTAAAACTGGAGGAGCTTCAAAGCCTTCGTCGAGAGTCTTTAGAGAAGTACTATTCTGATGATTTTGAGTTCGAAACTATCATTTAGGTATTTACACCCGATTTTACTTTTGCCAGGAAATTCCTCAAAAAACCGGTGATAACCCGAAGGCCTAGGTGATAGTTTTTATTGTTGTTGATTATGATATCAGCCTTGTCCTTGTGCGGGAGAATATATTTCTCATAACTGGGAAGGACGTGATGTTCATAACGGTATAAAACATCTTCCAGCGGATAATTTCTTTCATGCTTATCTCTCTTTATCCTTCTTACGACCTTTAGATTTTCTTTTGCATGAAGAAAAACTTTTAGGTCCATCAATCTTCGGATCTTTCTGAAGTGGAAAACAAAAAGACCTTCAACGATCAGGATTGGTGCTGGTCGAAAATGAAGAGTTTTTGGCGTAGCTTCTTCGTTGTTGAAAGTATATTCAATTCGCTCTATTGCATTACCCGCCACTAATTCCTGGATATCTCTTAGGAAAGCTGCTTTATCAATAGAAACTGGCCGATCAAAATTGATCACCCCCTTTTTATCCTTTTTCTGCTGAGTTCTGGGTTTATAGTAGTCGTCCTGAGAGATGATGGTCAATTCATTTTCCCCAAACTGAGATTCCAATTCGCGGATAAATCCAGTTTTTCCGGAACCACTTCCCCCTGTGATCCCGATGATGAATGGTTTTTCCATGCCGAAAAGTATTGATTTTCCTTGATTTTGGGATTGAAACGGAATCATTACTTTTGGTATTCTTACAATCCAAACTATGGGCAACCTGTTAAACTACGGCCGGGGCATTCTTGCCATCGGTATATTACTTGGCATTTGCTATTTATTTAGTGCAAATCGAAAAAAGGTCAACTGGAAATTGGTAGCCTATGGTATGGCACTGCAGTTGATCATTGGCCTGGCCATCTTAAAGGTTCCATTTGTCAATACTGCCTTCGACTGGATTGCCAAGAAGTTTACGTCGATCCTGGCCTTCTCAGGTGCTGGGGCTGAATTTCTGTTTGGAGACCTGGTTACAAACCTTGAGGGCTTCGGATACATCTTTGCCTTTCAGGTTCTTCCAACGATCGTATTTTTTTCTGCCCTGTCTGCTGTTTTATATCATTTTGGGATCCTGCAATGGGTGGTAAAAGGTCTTGCCTGGGTAATGACAAAAACTATGGGCCTTAGTGGCCCGGAATCTTTGGCGGCAGCTGCGAATGTCTTTATTGGCCAAACAGAGGCGCCCTTGATCGTCAAACCCTATTTGGAGAACATGACCCGTTCGGAGATG
>JABDJM010000317.1 GCA_013002475.1 Saprospiraceae bacterium
GGCGAGAAAGAACTGAAACAAATCTGTAAGCAAAATTCCTTTTAGTCCCCCAACCGCTGAGTAAATGAAAATGATAATTGCCGACCCGATCAGGACTTGATTTGGTGTCAGACCAAGCATGATTCCACCAATTTTGATGGCGGCCAGACAAACCGTTGCCATTACCAGGCAGTTAAAAACAACCCCTAAATAAATTGCTCTGAAGCCTCTTAGGAATTCTGCTCCATTACCGCTATACCTTAGATCATAGAATTCAAGGTCTGTTAAGACTTCTGACCTCCGCCACAATTTTGAGAAAATAAACACCGTCAGCATGCCGGTAAGGAGATAGGCCCACCATACCCAGTTACCCTGGATGCCATCGTTCCTGACAATATCTGTAACCAGGTTTGGAGTATCAGCTGAGAATGTGGTGGCAACCATGGAGACCCCCAAAAGCCACCAGGGCATGTTCCTTCCGGATAGAAAAAAATCTTTGGTGCTCCGTCCGGCGGTTTTTCCGGCCCACAATCCCAATCCCATGGTAATCACAAAAAATAGAACAATGATCCAAATATCCAGCTGTCCAAGTACCATGTTGATTTTCGTATGTTTGCGCCAAATTAGTCTTAATTCTTAAATTCTAAGATCAATTCTATGAAACCCACTCTAGTTGTCCTCGCCGCAGGCATGGGATCCCGTTACGGAAGTTTGAAGCAAATAGATTCAATTGGACCTGATAATGAAACCATCATGGACTACTCCGTCTACGATGCCCTGAGAGCCGGTTTCGGTAAAGTTGTTTTTGTCATCCGGGAAACCTTTGAAGAGGACTTCAAAACAAAGGTCACGAATAGGTTCAAGAATCAGATTGAGGTGGAGTTTGTTTACCAAGAGGTAAATACACCAATTGAAGGAATCACCAACCTGCCTGAAAGAGCGAAGCCCTGGGGGACTGGCCATGCTGTATTGGTAACGAAGAATATCGTGAATGAACCTTTTGCAGTTGTAAATGCTGATGATTATTACGGAGTAACCTCCCTCAAACTAGTGGGGGATTTTCTGCGCGATTCGGCGGACACAAGGACTTGTGCGATGGTTGGATTTCAATTGAATAAAACTCTTTCAGACAACGGATACGTTAGCCGTGGAGTTTGCGTACAGGATGATGAAGGCATGTTGGTTGATGTGATTGAAAGAACCAAAATATATCCGGAAGATGAAAAGGTCTTTTTTGAAGATGGGGAGAAAAAAGTTGGCATAGACCCCAAGAGTTTAGTATCAATGAATCTTTGGGGATTTCACCCATCGATTTTTGATCATTTTCACAAGCATTTCATCCGCTTTGTTGAAGAAAACGGGCATAACCCTAAAGCCGAATTCTATATACCACTTCTGGTAAATGATATGATCCAAAGCGGTGAATTAACCTGCCAGGTTTTACCATCACAAGAGAAATGGTACGGCGTTACCTACAAGGAAGACAAAGAAGAGGTAACCAAAGCCATGCTTCAACTTTCTGAAGAGGGTGCTTACCCAGGATCTCTTTGGGGATAAAAAAACGGCCCGAATACCAATTGGTACCCAGGCCTTGAGAGAGGAAGATTATTATTAACGGATCAGCGTAACATCACCGGTAAATTCTTCGGTAGTTTGATTTGTGAATTTGATTTTGGCGTAGTAAACGAACACAGCTGGATTCATTAGTTTTCCATCCAGTCGCCCATCCCAAAAGAGGTCAAAATCATTCGGCTCCAAATTCTCCCTGATAAATACAATTTCTCCCCAACGATCAGCTATGATAAATTGCTCGATCATCTCCACCTTATCAGGGTCAAACAAAGGCCCGAAAGAGTCATTTTCACCAGCTCCCAGATTATCAGGGCTGAAAACATTCGGCCAATACACATCATTTATTTTTCGGACTATTACTGTAATTCTGTCTTCAGCTTCACATCCGTCATCCGTGATCACAGTTGCAAAAAGGTCTGTGGTAAACTCCGTTTGGACCTCTACCTGATAGCAGGGTTCTGTTAGACATTCAACAGCCCAGGAGGGTTGCCAAACGATGCTTTGGACATTTTCCAGAGGAACTGAGATTTGTGCCTGAACTACAGCACTATCACCATATTCCAATTCTATATCAACCCCGGCATCGATGTCTACTATCGGAGGCTCTTCGATTTCCACCATTTCCTCGTAGGTACATCCATTGGCATCTTCTATGGATATTGGGTATTGCCCGGGAGCAAGATTGCTGATGAAGTTGGAACTGGAATATTCCTCATCATCAAATGAATAAAGGAATGGTCCCTGGCCACCCAGCACTTGAGCGATGTTGATGAAACCATCTGTGTCACCTTCGCAACCTGGGCGCTGTACATCAAGGTCTAAGCCTACAGGTGCATCAGCAGGAGGCAATACATTAACAAAAGAAGACTGAGAACAGCCCGTCTCGGTATCTGTAACCTGAAGTTGATAGATTCCTACTTCATTGACCATTACTGATGCTCCATTTCCGATCATCTGATCACTTTCATCAAACCATTCCAAGGAAACACCTCCAACAGAACCTGAACCAGAACCAGAAAGCTCTACAGGATTATCCTGGCAATCTAGCTCCTGATCTTCTCCAGCATCTGCTAGAGGCAAGGCCCCACTAAGGTCCTGAACAAACAGAGTGGTATCATTTGAACATCCCGTAACAGATTCGGAAACTGTCAATGTGTAGGGCCCTTCCGCATTTACTTCAACGGTAAGTTGGTTAGGATCAGAAATGATTCCAGGTCCGGACCAGGAGTATGAAATGGTATTACCTGTCTGACTCCCTGTACCTGTTATAAATATAGATGGGGTATTGCAATCGATCTCGTCGGTAACTTCTGCCGCCGCAATTGGATATGCAATACTATTGGTAACTTCAAACTGATCGGATGCTTCGCATCCTGTCAGGGTATTTAGTACGATTAGAGTGTAAACACCTTCAACTTTTACAGTTATGGCACAGCCATTCTCTATTAAGGTTCCTGCAAAGTACCATTCGTACACTAAATTAGGATCAGCCCCATTACAATCAACGGCTTCCATGTTAAATGGACTTGTTGTGCAATCGATAGTATTGATCGGGCTCGAAATGATCGCTAAGGGTGGTCCGGTAAGATCATCAACGAGAGCATTCGCCTGATCTGTGCAATTGTTGTTCATGTCAGTAACAATCACAGAGTAGGGACCAGGAATAGAAACAACCGGATTTGGTTGGTTCATATTTGTCGCATTGATCCCAGGTCCTGACCATTCATAGGAGTAATTAGTTCCTGTTGGTTGTGCAAAAAGTGTAAAGGTTTCCTGATCACAGGAAATGAACCCATCTGTTGCGGTGGCAACAGGCGCATTCACATCATTTGGAATAACCACCTGATCGATCTCTACACAACCCGTTACTGAATTCTCTACGCTAAGTGTAAAAGTTCCAGGCCCATCAATTACCGGACTTAAAGAATTTCCACCTGAAATGATGGTCCCTGGCCCTGAACCTGTCCAGTTATAGATAATATCTGCCCCGGAGGAACCAGCTCCATTAAGGGTGATGCTTGTAGATCCACAGGTCCAGGTTTGTGCATTTCCTGCTTCTGCTACAGGAGCATCGCTTATTTCAACGACCAGTGAATTGCTTACTTCACAGCCATCTATTTCTTCATAGGTATAAGTGATAGTTTGATTCGTGGTAGCACCACAAAGTCCTGGGTCAAAGACTCCATTGGCATCCACACAATCCCCAGACCAAACTCCTTGAGTCATTCCATTACCACCTACTATGGTTACATCTAATTGAACAGCAGCCATAGCTTCATTTGTACAGTAGCTTGGGGCGGTTCCAAATTGTATCTCAACATCCGGGCAGGCAAAGGTGGTACAGATTGCACTAGCGGTAGGAGAGTTCCCACATGGGCCTGAACCGACAATAGCTACGGAAATTTCCACATCGTCAAAAACCAGAAGCCCTGAAACCTCAATAGAGGAGTTGGTAGTGGTAAACGGACCTTGGACCGCTCCACCATTAACTGTATAAGTGTATTCATATTCCGTACCACCACTAATATTAAATGTTACAGTGGATTCAGTTACACCTCCACATCCTACGGTTGGGGCAGCAAGAGGTGCCTCCACTTCAATGATCTCTACAACTTCATAGGGGCACTGGCCACCTTCAACATAAGTATATGTTATTGTATAGCTTCCGGCTAGTACAGGATCAAACAATCCTGAAGCATTGACATTGGTCCCAGAAAAGGTACCTCCTGCAGGAAGTCCTGTCAATTGAACTCCAGCATCACCTTCACAGTAAGGACCGTTATTGCCGGATATAGTTGGGAAAATATCGGTCGGACAATCAAGTGCCTGACAAACAGTTGGATTCGAACTCACATTTGAACAAGGAGAACTACCTATGCCCGTCACTACAATCTCCACCTGATCATTTATCGACAATCCATTAACAGTTACAAATAGATCAGTTGTTGAAATTGGTCCTACCAATGGACCACCATTTATTGAGTAGCTGTATTCAAAATCAGTAGCCCCTCCGGAAGTCCATTCAAAAGTAACTGATGAAAGGGTAGAGGTACCACAACTTACGATTGGAGCTTCATTGGCTTCGATAACATCTACCTGGAAGCTCAATGGACTTTCACAACCAAAAACATCAGTGTAGGTGTAAGTAATATCGAAGGTTCCTGCTGTTGTAGGATTGAATTCTCCTCCTGCATCTATGCCGTTTCCAGAGAATACACCTCCAGTTGGGTCGGCCGTAAATGTGACAGGAAGATCAGAACTACAGTATACATTATCATAGGTAACCGTAGGAGTTATATAAATACATCCATCTGAAATACAGGAAAAGGTAGATACTTCAGAATCCCCACAAATATTATTTCCTAATACAGTCACGAATATCTCAACCTCATCATCTATATCCAATCCAGAGACCGTTTCCATAGCCTGGCTCGATCCGAAAGGACCCTGAAGTGGTCCCCCATTGACAGTGTATTCGTAGGTATAACTTGTAGCCCCGGCTGGTAGATCAATATTAAAAGTTACACTGGTTTGTGTGCTGCTTGCGCAACTCACAACAGCAGGAGGCATTGGGTCTACCAAATTCAAGGTGATGTCTCCCTCCTGGGCGCAGTTAGTACTAGCATCTAACCAGCTATATGTTAGAGTAGTGGTTCCACCCATGCTAAACTGGTCAGGATGGAAAGTTCCATCGGCATCTACTCCAGTCCCGGACCAGGTGCCTCCAGCAGGGCTGGCAGACAGTACGATCACGGAATTATCCTCTATGCAATATTCCGGCTCTATCCCAGAAAATACTGGATCCAGATCATCGCAAGGTGGAATTTCACAAGACTGTGTTGCGACCTCCGAATTTCCACAAGGTGGAACTCCGATGGCAACCACTGAGATAGTCACTTCATCTCCATTGGTCAAACCATTCACAGTAGCAATCCCAGTGGAGGGTAAAGGCCCCATGGAGGTGCCACCGTTTACAGAGTAAGTGTATTCGAAATCAGTGACAGAAGGTTCAGTATGACTGATAATGAAACTAATGGAAGTTGGGTCGATCTGCCCACATTCTACCATGGGAGGTTGAAGTGGTTCTACAACTTCAAGTGTAATTGTTCCATCCTGATCACAGCTGTTAATATCCGTATAAGAATAAGTAATTATCACTGTTCCCACACCAGCATCAGCAGGAGTGAAAAGACCAGAGGCATCAACGCCAGTCCCTGACCAGGTTCCTCCTGGTTCTAAAGCAGTCAGCTGATAGGATGGCTCATCAAGGCAGAATGTAGTTTGACCAACAGTAAAGGTTGGATCCTCATCCACACAGTCATTTGCACTACAACTCCAAACCGTGGCAACAGAGTTTCCACAAATGTTGGTACCCCCAAGGGCAATAATCGTTAGCTCCACTACATCCTGTGGCATTAGCCCGGTTATGATAATTGGAACAGAGCTGGTTGTAATTGGCCCTTGTACTGGACCTCCGTT
>JABDJM010000348.1 GCA_013002475.1 Saprospiraceae bacterium
CTGCTAACCACACCTTCAACAATTGCGGGAATAATATTGCTCCGGGCACTGCCTTCGAACCAGGAAGCGGAAGTACCATTATGAGTTATAGCGGACTATGTGGTGATCAGAATATTCAAGGCCCTTCCGATGATTACTATCATACTTCTTCTCTTTCCGAGATTTATCAATTTCTTGAACTCGGAAACGGAAACGCCTGTCCTTCAAAAGTCACTTCGGAAAATATGCGTCCTGAAGTAAACTTCCCTTATGAGGATAACTTTTTCATTCCCATTGAAACACCTTTTTACCTGGAAGCCGATGGTACAGATGATAATGGTGATGTGTTACGATATAGCTTCGAGCAATTTGACCTAGGTCCTGTAAGTGCACTGGGTACTCCCGAGGGAAATGCCCCAGCCTTTATTTCAGAGTACCCGAAACCAGAAAATTTCAGGTATTTCCCTAGTCTGGACAATGTGATCAACAATTCCAGCAATGTCCGAGAGGTACTTCCCTCCTATACCAGGGATCTTACTTTCCGGGTTACTGTCAGAGATTATAACGAGATCATTGGGTCAGCGAATTGGGATGAGGTTTATTTCCATGCTACTTCAGAGGCTGGTCCTTTTCTGGTAGAATATCCAAACACACAAACGACAGTAACGGCAGGTTCCGATATGGATGTTCTCTGGGATCCGGCAAATACTGATGGAGAGATCGTTAACTGTAAGCAAGTCAATATCCTTCTTTCAACGAATGGTGGATTTGATTTCGACATCGTCCTCGCTACAGAAATCCCAAATGATGGTTCCCATACCGTGGTCATACCGGATATAACTTCTTCTAATGCACGAATAAAAGTGGAAGCATCTCATAATGTCTTTTATGATATGTCAGACACAGAATTTAGTATCGAAGCTCCTGTAGAACAATCATACAACTTTACAGCAGGCCCTTTTATTCAGCAGGCATGCTTACCTAGTTCTAATGAGGTTTCTATCAACAGCTTGTCAATTTTGGATTATGATTCTCCTATCACATTAAAGGCGATTGGTCTGCCACCGGGAGCGGTTGCTAATTTTGACTCCAATCCCCTAAGTCCGGGAGAGACTACTGCAGTAACTTTTGACTTAAATAATGTAGATACCACTGGCTTGATCAGTGTCGTCCTGCAAGGAATAAGTGAGCTTGGTGATACAGTTGATCAGGAAGTTCAATTGGACCTTTATTCTAATAATTTTGGGGATCTTGTATTGGTCACTCCCCTGGAAAATCAGGAGGGAGTCAGTGAGGTGCCGGACTTTAGTTGGGAACCAAGTGTAAACGCTGATACTTATACCATTGAAATTGCAGACAACCCTTCTTTTTCTGAGTCAAGCATACTTGAATCGGCCTCTGGGCTAGTGGATCCAAACTTCTCTCCAGGAGTGTTATTGCCAAAAACTACCCCCATTTATTGGAGAGTGGCCCCGACAAACATTTGCGGGAAAGGTGAATTCACAGGTATTAATGTTTTCCATACCGAAGCGCTCACCTGCTCTTCAGAGCAAGAATACGATCTGAATATTTTGCTTCCGCTTTCACCAGCAGTGCGAGAACATTCCATTACCTTCTTTGAAGATGGAACGATCAACGATCTCAACGTTGCCAATATCAATATTACTTACTCCCCTGTAGTTTCTTTGACATTGACCCTTACCGGTCCCGATGGAACTTCAGTACTATTAATGGAAAACCAATGTGGTGGTACAAGCGCGGTAAACCTTGGTTATGATGACCAAGCGCCTGGTCTATTACCTTGTCCCGCTAATACAGGTATTCGATACAAACCCATTGAGGCCCTTTCAGTATTTAACGGAAAAAATGTAAAAGGAGATTGGACGCTTAGGGTGGAAACAACTCTCGATGCATTCAACACTGGAAAAATAAATGGCTGGTCCCTTGAAGTATGTTCCAATGTGAACCAGCAGGGACCCGTGTTAGTCAATAATGAGGTCCTTCCAGTTCAGACTAACGATTCTCAGGTTTTTGAACCCCTTCACCTATTGGCAGAAGATGAAAACAATTCCAGCCAGGAATTGGTCTTTACGATCATGGATGGCATCGATTATGGAACCCTTTTCCTGAACGACATGCCATTAAAGATCGGTGACCAATTTTCACAGGCGGATATCAATAGTTATCGTTTAACCTACGAACATAATGGTGATGCCGTAACTGAAGATTTCTTCCACTTCAATGTGAGTGATGGAGAGGGTGGATTTATTGGAAAGACAAAATTCCTCATCAATATTGACGATGACAATCTTCCGCTAGGGTCTAACGAAGCTTTGCAAAACTCATTTACCATGTTCCCAAATCCTACTACAGGATTTGTGCAATTTGAGTTTGAAACTCCAATTGGTCCAAAAGAAGTTATTGGAATTATTGATCTGAATGGAAAAGAATTGGCAAGACTTGCTCTGGCTCCCGGAGCCAGCAACAGCCAGATCAACCTGGGCAATTTGGCTCCAGGATTTTACCTGGTTAAGCGGTATAACCCTGCCAATTTACTAGGGATCAATAAATTGATTATCCAGCGATAACCCTATCGAAGGGAAAACTTATACCTGGCATACAGGGCATATTGTATGAGCCCCCGAGCCACCATGAGAATCAGCATACTTAGCCAAAGGCCATGGTTTCCGAAAGG